>CAZYWR010000540.1:0-2992 GCA_964651185.1 uncultured Polyangiales bacterium | reverse complement strand
GCGTTCAGCGGCGTGCGTAGTTCATGCGAGAGCGTCGCGAGAAACTCGTCTTTGGCGCGGCTCGCGATCTCGGCCTCGTTGCGCAAGAATCGCTCCTGCGCGCGCGCGTCTTCGGCCTCGCGCAGCGCAAGCGCATTTTCGATCGCCAGCGCCGCGCGCCGCGCGAAGTCTTCGGCGAAGGCGAGATCGTCGGCGTCGTAGCGGCGCGCCGACTCGGCGTAGATGAACGTGATCGCCCCGAGCGTGCGGCGCGGGGTGCGCAGCGGCACGATCATCGCCGATTCCAGCTTGAGCGCGCGGATGATGCGCAGGTGATCGGGGTCGCGCGCCGCGGCATCCAACAGCGCCGGTGCGATCTCGCTGTACAGCTCGGACTTGCCCGTGCGGATCACGCTCGCCGCGCCCGTGGGCGCGCGCGGGTCGAGTGGATAGCGCTCCGTCAGCTCGCGCGCGAACTGCACCTTGGCCGGATCGACGTGCGCGACCGCGACTTGGCGCGGCTTGGGCCCGCCCTCGGCGATGTCGATGGCGCACCAGTCCGCGAGCGGGGGCACGGCCAGCTGCGCCACGGTCGCGAGCGTCGTCTCGTAGTCGAGCGACGAGACCAGCGCGGCGCCCGCCTTGGCCAGGAATTCGCGCCGCGCGCGGTCGTGCTTCTCCGCGCTGACGTCGCGAAAGACCAGCACCACGCCGGAGATCCGCCCGCTTTCGCCGCGGATGGGCGCGCCGCTGTCGTCGATCGCAAGCTCGGGCCCGTGGCGCGGCCTGAGCAGCGTGTGATTGGCGAGCCCCACCACCCTGCCTTCGCGCAACACCTTCACGACCGGGCTCTCCACGGGCGCGCGCGTCTGCTCGGAGAAGATGCAGAACACCTCCTCGAGCGGGCGTCCGCGCGCCTCGGCTTCGCTCCAGCGCGTGAGCGCCTCGGCGACCGGGTTCATGAACTCGATGTGGCCTTCTGCATCGGTGGCGATCACGGCATCGCCGATGCTGCGCAAGGTCGTGGTGAACCAGCGGTTGGCCTCGTCCTCGCGCTCGAGCCGTTCGGCTCGCAAGAGAGCCTGCGCGCACTGCTTGGTGAACGCTTCGACGAAGGCGCGATCGTCGCCCGAGAACGCGCGCGCTTCATAAAAGCCCATCGCGAGCAGGCCGATGGCGTGACCCTCCACGTAGAGCG
Source organism: uncultured Polyangiales bacterium (assembly GCA_964651185.1). GTDB lineage: Bacteria > Myxococcota_A > Polyangia > Polyangiales > DASUME01 > DASUME01. The sequence goes on along the minus strand of CAZYWR010000540.1, from coordinate 1,815 downwards.
GCACGCTCCAAAATGCCTTGGCGCGCCGGCCCTCGATCTTGAGCGTCGCGATCCCGGGAAACAGCGCGGTGTACTCCGCCTCGTTCTCGGCCCACACGGAGACATTGGCGCGCACCCTCGCGAACATGTCGGGGTTGCCGGACGTCTCCGAGAGCGTGCGCAGCTTGTCCACCAAGGCGGGCGCGACGCCGCGCTCGCCGATCAACTGCAGGCTGGTCGCGTTCTCGTCGAATCGGTAGAGCGTGCAGGTGTCGGCGCCGGCGACCCGCATGCCGTGCGTCACCACCACCTCGACCACTTGCGCGCTCGCGCGCGCCTCGGCGAGCGCGCTGGCGATATCGAACAGCGTCGCGAGCCTTTGACGCGCCTCTCGCGCCAACTTGGCCACGAGCTCGTCGTGGGCGCGCTCGCGGCGCCAAGCGAACCAGAGCATCAGCGAGGACGCGATCGTGAGGGCGAGCCCGCCGAAGACGGTGAGCCAGGCGCGCGCTTCGGCGTGCCCGCGGCGCTCGCTCAAGAGCCGCTCTTCTTCTGCGCGGATCGCGTGCACTTCAGCGCGGTAAGCCTCGAGCGCGCGCTTGCGCCCGGCCGCCGAGAGATGGGCGATCGCGCGGTCGCGATGGCCGGCTTGTACGAGCGTGACCAGCTCGCGCAAGCGATGCAGGACCTCCTGCGCGTGGCGATCGGCCGCGTCCAGATGGCGGACCTGCGACGGGTTATCGCTGACCAGCGTGCGCAAGAGCGCGGCCTGGCGGCGCTCGCGCCGCAGCGCCGCCTCGTAGGCCGCCAGCGAGCTCGGGGCGCTCGAGAGCGTGAAGCTGTGCGCGCCGGTTTCGGCATCGAGCAGGGCGACCAACCATTCATCGACCTCTCGCCGCACGCGCAAGGTCTGGACGACCCAACGGTTCGCCGAGGCATAGAGGCTGGCCGCGACGACGACCAGAGCGACCAGCGCGATCAAGCCGAGCGCCGCTCCCGCGAGTTGTCGGCCGGTGTTCGGTCGCGCAGGGATCGAGCGAGGCATGAGCGCTCACGTTAGTCGCGCCTGCGCGCCAGGTCTACTCGCGCATTCACGCAATTTCGCCACAAACCGTGTGCGCCTCCGCAGCGGTCGGGGCGTGCTCAGGACTCGGCTTCGCGCGCCGCCGAGAACGCTCCACGCTCTTTGTCGAGGCGATCGCCCACCTTGTGCAGGCGCACCTGCAGACCGCTGGCTTCGAGTTGGTGCCGCGCGTGCAGCGCGTGGGCCCCGTAGAGGCGCTCGGGGAGCGTCTTCGGCATCTGCTTCAGCATGCTGCGCGCCTCGTGCAGCGGATAGCCGAAGTTGCGCGCGAGCACGCCTGCCACCTGCAGCTCCTCGGCGAACGGGAGCATGCGCTCCATCGATAGCTCGTGGTCGCGCGGTAAGAGCTCGCCGCGCTCGATCGCCTCGAGGCTCGCGCCCGTGGCGAGCACGACCAGCCGATCGCCAGGCTGCAGGCGCGCCAGCTGGTCCTCGCCGCTGCAGACGCGCGCTTCGCCGCCGGCGTGTCGGTAGAGCACCGGGACGACGGCGTAGCCCTCGGCGACCTCCCACAAGAAGCGGCCGTGCAAGGTGTCGACATCGTCGATCAGATACTCCGTGACGAGCACGGGCGTGTGCTCGAGGTGGAAGACGTTGATCACGTGCTCGCCGAGCGCCGCTGCGGCGAACGCGGTCGCGGCGAGCGAGGCGACGCACAGGACCTGCGCGCCCGGCAGGAGCGAGCGCGCGCTTTCGACCAAGCGCTCGTCCAACAGTCGAACGACCATTCCGCACTCCGGGTTGAGAGTGCG
>CAZYWR010000539.1:0-2945 GCA_964651185.1 uncultured Polyangiales bacterium | reverse complement strand
CTGCTCCAGTCGCTGCTCGCGGTCCCCTTTGGGAAATGGGACTTGCCCCACGAGCATCTCGTAAAACACGCATCCCAGGCTGTAGATATCGCTCTCGATGCTCCCGGGCTCTCCGGTCGTCTGTTCCGGAGCGCAATAGTCGACCGCGGCGTCTTCGACGTCGAGCGTGGCATGAACGCCGATAACCGAGAGCGGATCGCGCGCCAGCGGAAACATCCCCAGCCGCGCCGTGCCATCCTGGGCAAGCCAGATGCGCGACGGCCAGACGGCGCCATGCACCTCGTGCGCTTCGCTGATCGGAATCAGCCCGACCATGACCTGCCGCGCGACATGCGCGGCGTCTTTCGGCGCTAGAGTTTTTCTCCCCGCCAATCGCTCGGCCAAAGTCGCGACCGGCAGTTCGTCGATTACCAGGAACTTGTACGTCTCCAGATCCACCAGCGTGTGGCAATGTGTCAGATAGGGTGCGCTGCGGCTCGAGCGCGATCTGTTATGGGGCGCCGAGGAGCTGCTCTCGGTTGGATCCGCGCGCGCCTTCCTGCAGCTCGGGCGCAGCTTGGCGCGCGACACGCGGGTGCGCGCCTGGGCCGAAGGAGAGGGGGCCACGCCGGCGTTCGTGCGCGAAGCGCTCGAGGAGTTCGAGCAACAGCACCGCCACGAAGGCATCGCGCCCTTGGACCCGCACAGCCCGCGCTGGCGCGAGACGCCGCGCCGCCTCGAGTCCGCGCTGCGCGCCCTGCTCTCGGATCCCATGGGGCTCGCGTTCGCGCTCGAGCGCGAGCAGATCGCGCAAGGGCGGCGCGAGCGCGCGGAGCGCGAATGGAAGCGTAAGCTCCCGCTCACGCTGTGGCCGTTGGCGCGCCTCGTGATCGCGCGCATGCGCGAGCTGACGCGCCAGCGCGAGGCGCTGTTCTCGGACACCTGCCGGGCGGTGGGGGTGATCCGCGAGATCGCCGTGGACGCTTCGCGCCGGCTGGCGATGCGCGAACGCGCGCTCGGCGCGGACGCGGCCTTCTACCTGACCGTCGACGAGCTGCACGGGGCGCTGGCGCGCGGCCATTGGGACGTGCGCGCGCGGGTCGAGACGCGGCGCACGGAGCTCGCGAATTTGGCGGGATTGCCGCCGGCGGTCGCGCGCTTTCAGGGCCGGCCGACCGACGAACGCACGCTGGGCGAGCCGATCTCGGGCGTATGGGGCAGCGGCGGCGCGGCCGAGGGGCGCGTGTTTCGCCTCTCCGAAGCCGCTCGACTCGAGCAGCTGCCTGCGGGCGCAGTGTTGGTGGCGCGGGCCTGCGACGTGGGCCTGTGCACCGTGCTGCCTGCCGTGCGCGCGGTCGTGAGCGAGCAAGGCGGCGTGCTCTCGCACGGCGCGATGCTGGCGAGCGCGCTGAGCGTGCCCGTGGTCGTCGGCGTGCCCAACGCGCTCGGTCGCTTGGCCGATGGCGAACGCGTCCGCGTCGACGCCGATCGCCAGCTGATCGAGCGCGTCACGGAGGCGTGAATGTCGGACTTGCGCGTGGTGTACCGCGATGCGCACCTGCTCGTGCTCGATAAGCCGGTCGGGCTCGCGACCACCGCGCCGAGCGGGCCGAGCCTGTTCGCCCTGGCGCGCGAGCTCGATCCGCGCGCGCCCCAGCTCCATCCGCTGTCCCGGCTCGATACGCAGGTGAGCGGCATGGTGACGTTCGCGCGCACGGCGGAAGCCAACCGAGTCGCGCTCGCGGCGCGGCAGGCGGGCAGCTTGCGGCGCAGCTACCTCGGCCTGTGCAGCGCGCAGCCCGCGCCGGCGCAAGGTGAGTGGCGGCAGGCGATCGCGATCGATCCGCGCGACCCGAAGCGCCGGCGCGCGCTCGCCGCGGGTGCAGCGCTCCCCCCGGGCGCGAAGCCCGCCCACACGCACTACCGCGTGCTTGCGAGCGCCGGCCCGCTGGTGAGCGTGGCGCTCTGGCCGGTCACCGGGCGCACGCACCAGCTGCGCGTGCACGCGAGCGCGGCCGGCGTGCCGCTCTTCGGCGACGTCGCTTACGGGGGCGCGAGGCGCATCACGCTGGCGAATGGTCGAGTGCTCAGCGGCACGCGGGTCATGCTGCATTGCGCGGCGTTCCGCATGCCCGATCCGGGGCGCGCCGGCGCCGTGATTGCGCTCGAACTCGCTCCGCCGGACGACTTACGTCAGCTGTGGGAACGTGCGGGCGGCGATCCCGGCGCGCTTGCGCTTTCGGCCTGACCGCCCGCTGCGATGCCCGGCCCGGGCATCGCCGATGCACGACGCAGTCCGAGCAGCGGCGCGCTGACTCACCTCGCAGCCGACCGGAGTAGGCGTGCCCGAGCTCGCCTCATGGGATCCGATCACGGACGACCTGGCGCGGCTCAGTCGCTCGCCTCCGCCTTCGGCGCGAGCTGAGGAAAGGTGAGCGCGAGCTCGTGCTCGAGGCTACGCAAGAGCTCGTCCTCGACCTCCGCCGCACTCTCTGCGAAGCGCTCGACGTTGCGCTGATACACGAACACCCGGCCGGCGCGCTCCGGTTGACCTTCCGCGGGCAGCGGCCGGCCTGCGGCGTCCTGCAGGTCATCGACCAACACGCCCACGTGCGGGTCGACGCCCTCCGCCACCACCTCGGGGCCGGGGATGTCGCTCACCACCACGAGCGCGCCTTCGATCGTCTCGGCCAGCGCGGGCGGTAGCTTGCGCACCGCGCTTTGCACCTTGCGTTCGAAGTTCGACGACGAGAGCGACCAGCTTGGTCGCGGCGTATTGAGGTCAGCCTCGCGTGCCTGCAGAAATGCGAGCGTCGCACCGCGCAGATCGCCGCGCGCTTCGCGCACCAGTCCTTGATAGTAATACGCGTCGGCGTTCTGGCCTTCGCGCTTCACCGCGAGCTCGAGGTGCTTCTCCGCGCCGTCCAGATCGCCACTCTCGAACTTGGCGCGGCCAATCATGAAGT
>CAZYWR010000538.1:0-4798 GCA_964651185.1 uncultured Polyangiales bacterium | reverse complement strand
CAGGACCTTGCACGCCGACCGCGAGGCCGCTCAACGCATCGCTGCCACCCGCGGCCGTCAAGCCGCCGAGCAACGCGCCCGCACCGCTCGCCGCGCCGCCGGCCGCGCTCGCGCTCACACCGCCCAAGAGCCCTTGCAGAGCTTGATAGCCCGCGAAGCCCATCGAGCCGGACTTGATCACGTCGGGGATGCCGCTGAAGTACGAGACGCCGATGTTGAGCTGCTTGGTGACGTCGAGGTTCACGACCACGGCTTCGATGAACACCTGGCGCCGCTCGGTATCGAGCCGATCGATCACCTTCTTGAGCGCGCCGAAATCGTGGAGCGACGAGGTGATGACCAGCGAGTTGGTCTGCTTGTGCGCGGTCACCGCGATCTGCCCCTCGAACACCGTGCTCGCCGTGGTATTGGCCGGGTTCTTGGCGGCGCGGTTGCTGGAGGCGCCGATCAAGGTGGCGAGCGTCTTCGCGATCTCCTCGGCATCGCCGTGCTGCAGGTAGTGCACGTGGATGCCACCTTCGCCGTCGAGCGGCACGTCGAGATGACGGATGAGCTCGAGGATGCGCAGGTACGCCGCCTCGGTGGCCACGATGATGAGCGAGTTGGTGCGATCGTCGGGCAGGAGATTGGTAACGCGAAAGCCATTGTTGGGCGCGGTGCCCTGACCGGGCTTGGCGGGCGGCGGCGGGGGCTGTCCGGGTTTGGGTTTTTCGACCGGAAAGATCTCGGCCAAGCGCGTGGAGATCTCCGTCGCGTTCGCGTGGTGGATAGGCTCGATCCAGAGCTGCTCGCCGCCGCGCTCGACGTCGATCGCCTGCGCGATGCGCAGCATGCGCCGGATGTTGTTGCCCGTGTCCGTCATGATCAGCGTGTTGGTGGGCGCGTAGGCCGTGACGTTGCCCTCCGGCGATTTGAAGCGCATCAACAGCGCGGCCATGTCCTCCGCGCTCACGAAGCTCACGTGGTGGAGGTGCGTCATGAAGCGATCTTCAGACGGGACGTCCTGGTTGAGCACGAGCGGGATGGTCTTGGCCTCGACGCCCTGCGACTCCACGATCTTCAGGTAACGGCCCGACGGAACCACCGCCATGCCGTTGAGCTCGAGGATCGAGAGGAACGCCCGGTAGGCCTCCGCGGCCGTGACCTTTTCGGGCGCGAACACGGTCGCTTTGATCTGGCGCGCCTTGTTCGGGATGATGAACGCCTTGCCGGTGATGCTGGAGATCAAGCGCACCAAGTCGGTGAGCTCGGCGTCCTCCAAATTGAACGTGATGCGCGCGCCGGGTGGCGTCGGCTGAAAGTCGATGCCGGTCTCGAAACGCGGGAGCTCCTGGCCTTCGCCGACCGGCGGCGCGTTGGCCGTCGCCTTGCCGGCTTCCCCGCCGCGCCGCGTCAGCGGGACGGGACGGGACGGGGTACGCGGAGGCGCCGTCGGCGACGCGGGCGCAGGCGGCGCGGGCACGGGTGGCGCAGGTGCCGGGCCTTGCGCGGAGCCTACCTCGCACACGACCGTGGGGATCGCTGCCAGCAACCACGCGCGCCAGCTCCTGACAGGTCTAAGCAATCTCACGCCTCCGCTCCTTGTCTTCTCGCTCGCTGCGTCCGCGCCCCTTGCGCGCGCTCGGCCCCGCGTCATTTGACCGAGTACTCCATCGTCTTGGGTTGGCCGCGCCGCACCATCGCGATGCTGAACTGATCGGCCTCGCGCAGCTTCGTGTAGGCCTCGAGCGCGGAGTCCGGGCTCGAGAGGTCGAAGCCGTTGATCGTGCGCAAGACATCGCCGTTTTGGATGCCGAGCTTGCCCAGCAGGGCGTTGCGCCGGATGCCGTAGACCTTCACGCCCACGGTGCGACCGTTCTCTTCGTAGGGGATCACGCGCGCTGCGCGCATCAGCTCGGCCTGGTTGCTCAGCACCTTATCGAGCAGCTGGCGCGACACCGTGTAGTTCGTCTCGCTCACCGCGGTGATGCCTTGGTTCAGCTCTTCTTCGCTCAGCGAGCTCTTGTGGGGTGGCGGGCGCTCGTCCGCGGGCGGCGGAGGAGGCGGCGGCGCTGCGGGCGCTGCCACCGGCTGCGGCGGCGCGAACATCGCGAGCTGGCAGAGCGGCTTGCCCGCCGGGCGCAGGAACACCCGGTGCTCGCGGATGCCCACGAGCTCGTGGCCTTGCACCTCCATGCCCGGGTGGAACAGCAACGGCTTTCCCCCCGCCTCGATGGTCGCGACCGAACGCTCGGGATGGCGCGGTTCGACCATGGCCGCGACCAGCCGCATCCCGGGTTGGCAGAAGGCGGGCTCGCCCAGCGGATCTTCGGCCAGCGGCTCCCCCGTGGCGGGGTCGATCTCGCTTGCCGCCGTGACTTCGACCGGAGGCGGCGGAGCGAGCCAGGCGATCGGCCCCGTCTGAGAATCGAAGATGTCGCGCTGCAGCACGGCCTCGCCGAGCTCGCGCGGGCTCTGCGGGCGCTCCTCCTTGACGGCGACCCGGGTCGGGGCGACGGCGGCGGCGTGTTCGGGCGTGATCGGCAGCGCAGCCGAGGCCGCCAGCTGCGTGGCGCCCTGCGCGCTGAACATCGCCGTGAGCGTCAAGGTGCCGAGGATCGCTCCCTTGCGCACCCATCGCTGCGTTCGCTCATTGGCCATCGTCGGTGGTCACTCCAGTCGGAACCCCTTTGGGCCCCCAGCAACGGCCGTGCCGGCCGCTCGACACGGCAGCGCACGGCGCCATTCATCATTCCCTTCAAGGGGATAGCCGCTTGGCTCGGGCCGCGCAGCAAAGACAGCTTGTCAGCGTCTCCGCTGGGCCGAACGAGCGCGAAGACATTTTGTCATGCGTCCTCGGACCCGCCTTCTTCGACGGGCAGGCCTTCCCGCTCGGCGTCGAGCTTACGGTAAATGGTCCGGGTGGCGATGCCGAGCAGCTGGGCCGCGAGCCGTTTGTCTCCGTTCGTGTGTTCGAGCGTCGCGTGGATCACCCGTCGCTCGATCTCCTCGAGCGGCGTGCCGACCGCGAAGCTGAGCGCGCGCTCGCGCTGGGGCGCGGCCGCGATCGGCTCTGGCAGATCGCGCTCGCGGATGGCCGTTTCGGTCGAAAGGACGACCGCGCGCTCGATCACGTTCTCCAGCTCGCGCACGTTGCCCGGCCAGTGATAGCCGCACAGCCGATCGAGCGCCTCCCGCGTGACGCGCAACGCCGCCCTCCCATTTTTCTTGCTGTAGACCTCGACGAAGTGATCGACGAGCAGCGGGATGTCCTCGACGCGCGCCGAAAGCGGCGGACAGGTGATGGCGATCACGTTCAGCCGATAGAACAAGTCTTCTCGGAAGCGGCCGTCGGCCACCTCTTTCGCGAGGTCGCGGTTCGTCGCGGCGATCAGCCGAAAGTCGGCGCGCTCGGTGCGACCGCCGAGCGGCTCGTACTCGCCCTCCTGCAACACACGCAAGAGCTTCACCTGCACATGAGGCGAGAGCTCGCCGACCTCGTCGAGGAAGAGCGTCCCGCCGCGTGCCTGGGCGATCCGGCCCTCGCGGCGATTGGTGGCGCCCGTGAAGGCGCCGCGCTCGTGGCCGAAGATCTCGCTCTCCACGATGCTCTCGGGCAAGGCCGCCAGGTTCACGGCCACGAACTCGCCCTTGCGGCCCGAGTGTTCGTGGATGTGGCGCGCGAGCAGCTCCTTGCCGGTACCGCTCTGGCCGAGCACCAGCACGTTCGCGCTCGAGGGGGCGGCCTGCGTAGCGACGGATAGCGCCCGCCGCAGCGCGCTCGAGGAGCCGACGATCGCCTTGTGCTTGAGCTGCGTGAGCTCGCGCTTCAAGTCGCGGTTCTCGCTCACGAGCGCCTGCCGCTCCGCCGCCTTGCGCACCGCCTTGACGATCTGCACGCGCTTGAGCGGCTTTTCGACGAAGTCGTAGGCGCCCTCACGCATCGCCGCGACCGCGCTCTCCACGGTGCCGTAGGCGGTCATCACGACCACTTCGCTGTCCGGGGAGACCGTCGCGAGCGCCTTGATGAGTGCGATCCCATCCATGCCGGGCATCATCAGGTCCGTGAGGACGACATGAACCCGATGTTGGCGGCACAGCTCGAGCGCCTTCTGCCCGCCGGTCGCGACGAACACGCGCATGCCTTCGCGGACGAAAATGCGTTCGAGCGACTCCAGGTTCGCCACCTCGTCGTCGACCACCAAAACTGTGACATCGAGTTGATCCGCCACGTGCCAGCTTGTCCCTGCTTGCGCCAAAATGGCAGAGAAAGGCAAGCGAGGCAAGCTTCTTGAGACGTGAGCGTGATACACTCGCGCTTGCGGCATGGTCAGAGATCCTCTCCACGCCTCGGCGGCGGTCAGCGCGCGCGAGCACGCGCTCCTGCGCTTACGTCGCGGCGATCCCATCAGCGCAGCTCCGCTGCGTGCAGGGTATGCTCAGCAAGTGTCGGAGCTGCCGGACAAGATCGGCGCCATCGCGGCCGCCGTCGCCGTCTTCCGCGAGCACCACCTCCACTATGCATTGATCGGCGGCCTCGCAGTCGGCATACGCAGCGGCGTTCCTCGTGCGACGCTCGACGTCGATTTCGCGCTTCGCAGCGACGGCGACCGCGCCGCGATCAGCGCGCGCCTCGCCGAACGGGGGTTTGTCGCGAGAGGCGAGCACCCGCACAGCCTCAACTTCGCGCACGAGAGCGGCGAGCCCGTACAGCTCGCGTTCGATCCGCTGTTCGATCCGATGATCGCGCGCGCTGAGCTGCTGCATTTCGGCGAACTCGCCGTGTACGTGGTCACGAGGGACGACCTCGTCGCGGCGG
>CAZYWR010000537.1:0-3073 GCA_964651185.1 uncultured Polyangiales bacterium | reverse complement strand
TCGGCTGCGCGTTCAGCATCGCGCACAAGAAGACCTCCGGATGATGGCACTTGAGCCAAGCCGTGACGTAGGCGAGCAGCGCGAAGGAGGCGGCGTGGCTCTCGGGGAAGCCGTACTCGCCGAACCCGCGGATCTGCGCGAAGATGCGCTCGGCAAATTCTTCCGACACGCCGCGCGCCACCATGCGGCTCACCATGCGCTCGTGATGCTGTTCGATGCGCCCGGCGCTGCGCCAGGCCGCCATGTCGCGGCGCAAGCGATCGGCCTCGCCCGGCGTGTAGTCGGCGGCGTGGATGGCGAGCTTCATCACCTGCTCCTGAAAGATCGGCACCCCCTTCGTCTTTTCCAGCACGCGCCGGAAGCTCTCGTGCGGGAAGGTGACCGGCTCGCCCTCGCGACGGCGCAAGTAAGGGTGCACCATATCGCCTTGGATCGGCCCCGGCCGCACGATAGCCACCTCGATCACGAGATCGTAAAACTTACTTGGCTTGAGCCGCGGCAACATCGACATCTGCGCCCGGCTCTCGATCTGAAACACGCCGACCGTCTCCGCGCGCGAGATCATCGCGTAGGTCTCTTCGTCTCCCTCCGGGATGGTGGCTAGCTCATACACCTCTCCCTTGTGCTTTTTCAGGAGCTCGAGGCTGTAGCGGATGGCCGTGAGCGCGCCGAGCCCCAGTAAGTCGACCTTGAACAGCCCGAGCGCTTCGACGTCGTACTTGTCCCACTGGATGACCGTGCGGCCCTCCATGGTGGCGGGCTCGATCGGCACGATCGTGTCGACCGCCTCGCAGCCGAGCAGAAAGCCGCCCGGGTGGATCGAGAGGTGGCGCGGGAAATCCTTGATCTCGCCGCATAGCTTCACGAGCTGCGCGAGCGTGGGGCTGTGCGCGTCGAGCCCCGCTTCGCGCAAGGTCGCTGCGTCGAAGTCGTCGCCGTGATGGCCGAGCAGGCGCGCGATGCCGTCGAGCTCGGTCGCGGGGATGCCCAGCGCCTTGCCCACGTCGCGCACGGCCGAGCGCGCGCGGTAGCGGATCAGGTTGGCGATCATGGCAGCGCGGTGGCGCCCGTAGCGCTGGTACATCCACTGGATGACGTCTTCGCGCCGCTCGTGCTCGATGTCGAGATCGATGTCGGGCGGCTCCTTGCGTTCGCGGCTCAAGAAGCGCTCGAACAACAGATCCATGCGGATGGGATCGATCGCCGTGATGCCCAGGCAGTAACACACGCTGCTGTTGGCGGCGCTGCCGCGCCCCTGACACAGGATGCCGTGCTCGCGGCAGTACTGCACGACCTCGTACATGGTCAGGAAATAGCCGCCGTACTCGAGATCCTTGATCAGCGCGAGCTCGTCCTCCAGCTGGCGCGCGACCTCCTCGGAGACGCCCTCGGGATAGCGGCGCGCCGCGCCCTGGAAAGTAAGGTTGCGCAGGTGCTCGCTCTCGCTCACGCCCTCGGGCAAAGCCTCGCCCGGGTAGCGATAGCGGATCTGGTCGTAGCCAAAGCCGCACGCGTCCGCGATGCGCTGCGTGTTCGCGAGCGCCTCGAGGTCATCGGCGAAGCGCTCGCGCATGACCGCGTCAGGTTTGAGGTCGTGCTCGGCGTTGGACTGGATGCGCGTGCCGGCTTCGCGCAAGGTCACGCCAAGGCGAATGCAGGTGACGACGTCTTGCAGCGGGCGGCGCGCTGCGTCGTGGTACAGCACCTCGTTGGCCGCGACCACGGGGATCGCGAGCGCGCGCGCCCGGGCGCGCAGCACCGCCTCGCGCGCCACCTCCTCCGCCATCAAGTGGCGCGCGCACAGCGCGTACAGATCGCCGCCGTAAGCCGGCTTGAGCGCGGCCAAAAAGCGCGCCTCCGGACACAGCGCGATGAGCTCTCCGTGCGCGTCGCACACCTCCTGCAGGCTCACCAAGCTGTGCCCCTTCGGCTTGCGGCCGCGGCCGCGCGAGATGAGCTTGCACAGCCCGGCGTAGCCGGCGCGCGACTTCGCCAAGAGCACGATGCGGCGCGCCAGCGCTTCGTCTTCGAGGTCGGGCGTGAGCGTGATCTCGGCGCCCACCAAGAGCTTGAGCCCGAGCTCCCTGGCTCTCAGGTGCGCCTTGACCGCGCCGTACACGCCGTCGCGATCGGTGATCGCGAGCGCCTTGAGCCCGAGCGCATGCGCCCGCTCCACCAGCTCCTCCGGATGGCTCGCGCCCTCGAGGAAGCTGTGGTTGCTCTTCATCCAAAGCGGGACGTAGGCCTCTGACACTGAACGAATGAATAGCACAGATCGCGCGCCTCTTCCAACATGGGTGCCGCGCTCTGCGTAGCCCGCGCCTAGAAAGTCAGACCTGGCGAAGCCGATCGACCCGAGCGAGCTGCTGGTGGTGATCGCGACGTTGGTTCGCGGTCATCTACGCAATAGGGCGGAGCCGGCGACAGCGACTGATCAGATGCGCCGGGATGCTTTGGGAACGCCAGTGCCCGGCGGCATGCAGCCATGGGGGAAGTCCGCGCTCCGTCGCTCAAGCAGGCAACACGAGCACCGTTGGGAAGTGGCGCTGCAAGCAGCCGAGATCGTGCACGTCGCTCGTGTACACGACACCCCCGCCTCGCAGGGCTGCCGACGCCATCACCACCGCGTCTGCGAGCGTCGCCCCGCGCACCGCTCTCAGCGCTTCGCCCGCTGCGCGGCAAAGTGCGGGCGGCATGCCTTCCACGATGACGGCAGCGATGATGGCCTCGCGAAGATCGGTCCGGCCACGCCACCACTCGGCGTACACGACCGCAGGCACGACGGGCAGGAATCCGCGCCGGACGATGGCGCGAAACGTCTCGGTCGCTCGGCGCTTACGCCGCTCGAGCGCGATCATCATGCCGGTGTCGAACGTGAAGGTCACGCCACGCGCCGCCGTGCCTTTTTGGGTGGTTCGCCGCGCCACTCGGCTTCGATGCGAGCGATGGCCTGCTCGTCCAGCGGCGGGACGCCATATCTTTCGAAGAACGCCTCAGCGGCGGCGAACTTCGCCTCGCGCGCGGCGAACTCGGCGAGCAGCGCCGAAACGTTGCCTTGGTGCCGGCGATGTGC
>CAZYWR010000536.1:0-4565 GCA_964651185.1 uncultured Polyangiales bacterium | reverse complement strand
CAGCCGGCCGCGCCTGTTGATGCTCGACGAACCGGCGGCCGGCCTCAATCACGCCGAGGTCGAGGAGCTGCGCGAGTTGGTCGCGAAGCTCGCGCAGCGCTTCGATCTGACGGTGCTCTTGGTCGAACACCACATGCAGTTCGTGATGCAACTGTGCCAGAAGGTGGTTGTGCTGGTGTTCGGACGCACGATCGCCGAGGGCACGCCAACCGATGTGCAGAGCCATCCGGAGGTGCTGCGCGCGTACCTCGGAGGCGGCGCGTGAGTCTGCTGAGCGTTCGCGATCTGCGCGCTGGCTACGGCCAGGGCCACGTGCTGCACGGCGTGGAGCTCGAGGTGACGCCGGGCGGCGTGACCGCCGTGCTGGGCGCGAACGGCGCGGGCAAGACCACGCTCTTGCGCGCGATCTGCGGATTGGTTCGGCGCGAGGGCGAGATCCTCTTCCAGGCCGCGCGCATCGATCGCCTGGCGACGGAAGATATCGCACGACGCGGCATCGCCCACGTCCCTGACGGCCGCGGCACTTTCGGTTCGCTGACGGTCGAAGAGAACCTGCGGCTCGGCGCCTACGCGCGGCGCGACAAGGCGGGCGTGGCGCGCGATCTCGAGCGCATGTACGGCTTTTTCCCGCGCCTCCAAGAACGGCGGAAGCAGCAGGCCGGCACGCTCTCCGGCGGCGAGCAACAGATGCTGGCGATCTCGCGCGCGCTGATGCTGCGGCCGAGCTTGTTGGTGCTCGACGAGCCCTCGTTCGGACTCGCGCCCCTGGTCGTGCAGGAGATCTTCCGCATCATGCGCGCCATCAACAGCGAAGAAAAGCTGTCCGTCCTGCTGGTCGAGCAGAACGCCAGCTTGGCGCTCGAGTTCGCCGACCGCGCCGCCGTGCTCGAGACCGGACGCGTGGTCGCGGCCGGCGCCCCCGACCTCTTGCGCCAGGATGAGTCCATCCGGCGCGCCTACCTCGGTTACTAGGAGCGAGAGCGCATGGAAGGGGTCTTACAGCAGATCTTTGCCGGACTCGCGACGGGCGGAATCTACGCGGCGCTCGCGCTCGCCTTGGTGATGATCTACCAGGCCACCCACCACGTGAACTTCGCCCAGGGCGAGATGGCGATGTTCTCGACCTACCTGGCGTGGGCCATGATCCAGGCGGGCTTTCCTTACTGGCTCGCGTTCAGCGCCACGCTGATTTTGTCCTTCGCGATCGGCGCGGCCATCGAGCGCGTGGTGATCCGGCCGATGGAGCACGCGCCGGTGCTCTCGGTCGTGATCGTGTTCATCGGGCTCTTGGCGATCTTCAACAGCCTGGCGGGCTTCCTCTTCGGCACGGAGATCCAGACCTTCTCGAGCCCGTTTCCCGCGCCCGAGTCGTGGCGCAACCCCTACGTGAGCGCGCACGAGCTCGGCATCCTCGCGGTCACGCTGCTCGTCGTGGGCCTGCTCTACGTGTTTTTTCGCTTCACCAGCTTGGGGCTCGCGCTGCGCGCGGTGGCCGTGAACGCGCAGTCGAGCCGGCTCGTCGGCATCCGTGTTGGCAGAATGCTGGCGCTCGGTTGGGGGCTCGCCGCGGCGATCGGGGCGATCGCCGGCATGTTGGTCGCGCCCGTGGTGTTCCTCGAGCCGAACATGATGATCGGCGTGCAGCTCTACGCGTTCGCGGCGGCGCTGGTCGGCGGCATCGATAACCCCGCCGGCGCCGTGCTCGGCGGCTTTCTGGTCGGCGTGCTCGAGAACCTGCTCGGGACTTACTGGATCGGGACCGAGCTCAAGCTGACGGTGGCGCTCGCGCTGATCGTGCTCGTGCTGATCGTCAAGCCGTCGGGTCTGCTAGGTAAGGTCGCGGTCACGAGGGTTTGAATGGCGGAACCTCCCATCGCTCGCGCGCCGAGGCGCGCGCTTTCAGCTACGGGTCTCGCGCCGGGGATCGCGCTGACGTGGCGCGCGCACGGCTGGCGCGCGCTGTTGCCGGCCGCCGCCATCATTACGCTGCTCGCCCTGCCCTTTGCGCTGAACGACTACTACGTCTTTCAGCTCACGTTGGTGATGAGCAGCGCGATCGCCCTGCTCGGGCTCAACCTGCTCACCGGCTACAACGGGCAGATCTCGCTCGGACACGGCGCGTTCTTCGCCATGGGCGCGTATACGGCCGCGATCCTGATGGATCGCTTCGCGGTTCCTTACGCGCTGGTGGTCCCCGCCGCCGCGGTCGTGTGCCTGACGTTCGGCATGGCGTTCGGCCTGCCCGCGTTGCGGCTCGAAGGGCTCTATCTCGCGCTCGCCACGTTTGCGCTCGGTGTGGCGCTGCCGCAGCTGCTCAAGTATCGGCATCTGGCCGGATGGACCGGAGGCGTGCAGGGCATCACCTTGGTCAAACCGGCAGCACCGTTCGGTCTGACGCTCACGCCCGACCAGTGGCTCTACTTCTTCGTGCTGGGCATCGCGCTGATCTGCTTCGCCGTGGCGCATCGTCTGCTGCGCGGCCATGTGGGCCGCGCGATCGTAGCCATCCGCGATCAGCCGATCGCCGCGGCGGCCATGGGCATCGACGTCGCGCGCTACAAGACCATCACCTTCGGCATCAGCGCCATGTATACGGGCATCGCCGGGGCGCTCACCGCCATTGCGGTGCAGTTCGTGGCGCCCGATAGCTTCACGCTGGCGGTCTCGATCGATCTGTTGGTCGGCATCGTGGTGGGCGGCATCGCCACGCTCTCCGGCGCGCTGTATGGAGCGCTCTTTCTGCGCTTCATGCCCATGCTGACGGAAGAGATCTCGAAGAGCGCCACCGGCGTGATCGCGGGCGTCATCTTGATCACGTGCGTATACGCGATGCCCTACGGCGTGGCCGGCGCGGTGGCGCGCGTCCGGGCCCGCCTGCGGCGCGCGCCCGCAGAACCGGAAGCGGAGTCAGGGCGCGCACGACGATGAGCGCGCCGAGCCAGATCGCCCGCACGCACGGGCGCGCCGAGAGGCAATCGGAGGAGTCATGAGGAGATGGGAGTCTTTGCTTGTCGTGGGCCTTTGGGCCGCCTGCTTTCACGCGGGCTGCCGTAAGTCGGAGGAGCCGCAAGCGCCTGCCGCGAGCACCACGGCGCAGAACTTGGAGGCGCCAGCGGCCGCCGACGCCAAAGAGATCAAGCTCGGCCAGACCATGCCGTACAGCGGGCCGGCGTCTGCATACGGCACGATCGGGAAGCTCCAGGTCGCGTTCTTTGCCAAGCTCAACCGCGAAGGCGGCGTGAACGGACGCACCGTCAAGCTGCTCAGCGTCGACGACGGCTACAGTCCACCGAAGGCCGTGGAGCAGGTGCGCAAGCTGGTCGAGCAGGACAGCGTGCTCGCGATCTTCAACGCCGTCGGCACCGCGTCGAACTCCGCCATCCACAAGTATCTGAACGAGAAGGGCGTGCCGCATCTGTTCGTGTCTTCGGGCGCGAGCAAGTGGAACGACCCGCAGCACTTTCCGTGGACGATCGGCCTCAACCCGAGCTACCGGCTCGAGGGCAAGACGTACGCGCAGCACATCTTGAAGACGCATCCCGACGCCAAGATCGCCGTGCTCTATCAAAACGATGACTTCGGTAAGGACGTGCTGGCGGGGCTCAAAGAAGGGCTCGGCGCCGAGCACGAGAAGCAGCTCGTCGCCGAAGCGAGCTATGAAGTCACCGACCCCACGGTCGACTCTCAGATCGTCAAGCTCAAGGGCTCGAAGGCCGACGTGTTCGTCAACCTCGCCACGCCCAAGTTCGCGGCGCAAGGGATCCGTAAGGTCCATGATCTGCGCTGGAAGGTGGCGCAATACGTCGCCAACGTAGGCGCGTCCATCGGCACGGTCCTCGTGCCCGCGGGCATCGAAGCGTCGAAGGGCGTGATGACGGTCGGCTACTTCAAAGACCCTGCCGATCCGCGCTTCGACAGCGACCCCGCGATGCAAGAGTTCAAGGCCTTCCTCCGGGCGGAGTATCCGGACGCGAACGTGAAGGACGCCAGCAACGCGTACGCCTACCTCGCCGCCCAAACCATGGTGCAAGTGTTGAAGCAGTGCGGCGACGACGTGAGCGCCAAGAACCTGATGGCCCAGGCGGCATCGCTCAAAGACTTTGCCCCCGGGCTGTTGCTCGACGGCATCAAGATGAACACGTCGCCGAGCGACTTCGAGGTCATCGATCAGCTGCGCGTGGTCCGCTTCAACGGCGAGGTCTATGACGTAATCGACTGAAAATCGCGGGTTTTCTCGCAATTCCACGGGCGCGTCGGGGCGTGATCGCGCTTGACGCACCCCCTTTCGGCCGCTATTGTCGCGAATGACTCTCAAGTTCATTCGGAGCCCCGCATGAGCACCGTCGAGGCGATCAAGAATTTCTTTCTCCAGACCGGTGCCGCTTGGGTGCTCTGGCTTCTGTTCGCGCTCTCCCTGATCAGCATCGCCATCGTGATCGAGCGCTTCCTGGTGTTCCGCACCCAAGGCAGCGACCTGAAGCGGCTCGCGAGCGAGCTCGATCGCCACCTCGCGAGCGGGGATCTCGAGCAAGCGCGCGCGGCGTTGCGCGGCGAGCCTTCGCTGT
>CAZYWR010000535.1:0-7674 GCA_964651185.1 uncultured Polyangiales bacterium | reverse complement strand
GCAGGCGGGATTGATCTGGCGCGAACGCTGCGCGAGCGATCGGCGCGTGGTGCGTACACACCTCACCGACGCGGGGCGCGCGAAGGTGCAGGAGGTACGCGCGCCGCTACAGCAGGCGCTCAAAACCAGGTTCGCCCACATGAGTACAGAAGAGATCCGAGAGCTCAATCGCCTGCTGATGAAGCTGCGTGAACCTCATTGCCCGGTGGCGCGCTCGGCGTTCGCGCGCGCGCTGGGAGAGGTCGCTGGCGAGTGAGCCGCCGGGCAGTGCACCAGCCCGCGCTCGCTGAAACGCCGACGCGCCGGCGTAGTCGCGCCAGCGCAGAACGAGTGCATGAACAAGAGGTCGCCGTCGTGTCGGTGTTCCCAGGAGTCGGTGTTCCCAGGATAGGAGCCGATGCACTCAGATGGCGTCGGGAGCTATCGACGGCACCTCGAGCGGCACCTCCGCGCTAGCCTCTTTAGGTCGACCCCGGCCCTCGTCGAGCACGCGCTGCGGCGGCTTGCGTAGATCCCAAACCAGGCCCACGCGAGCCAGCATCCAAAGTACGTAATAGCTCAGATCGATTTCCCACCAATAGAAGCCTTGATTGGCGGTGCTCTGATAGTGGTGGTGGTTGTTGTGCCAACCCTCGCCCATCGTGATCAGCGCGAGCAGCCAGTTGTTGCGCGAATCGTCCTCGGTCTCGTATCTGCGCTTACCAAAGACGTGCGAGAGCGAGTTGATGGTGAAGGTCCCGTGCCAGAGCAGCACGGTCGAGACCACGAAGCCCCAGAACCATCCCTGCACGCCCAAGGTCGCGTAGAGCAGCCCGGCGTACACGGCGACCGGCACGAGGTGGTGCTTGTTGAGCCACACGAGCTCGGGGTAACGCGCGAAGTCGCGGATCAAGTCGTATCGCGTCTCGTTGTGATCGCGACTGACGATCCAGCCGACGTGGGACCACAGCGTGCCTTGCTGGCGCGGCGAGTGCAGGTCCTGCGGGGTATCCGAGAACTTGTGATGATGGCGGTGGTGACCTGCCCACCAGAGGGCGCCTTTCTGCGCGCACATCCCGCCGAAGAAGGCGATCACGAACTGGAACCAGCGCGAGGTCTTGTAAGCGCGGTGCGAGAAGTAGCGGTGGTAGACGCCCGTGATGAAGAACATCCGGACGTAGTAAAGCGCCACCGCGAGCGCAAACCCGCTCCACGAAAATCCCCAGAGCCACAGGCCGACCGCGACCCCGACGTGGGTTGCCCAGAACGGCAACGCCTGCAGGTGAAAGTAGTCCTTGAACGAGCCCCGACGCTCGACGGCGATATCCATGCATAAGGAGTATCAGGCCGCGGGTCACCCGTTTGTCAGGGCTTGGTCATAAGCAGAGCGCGCGCACGCCCTGGAGCGACGCGCCTCCGGCGTCGAAGTCGCTCCAAAGTACGATCAGGCGGCCATCGTTCATCACGAACACTGCCGAGCCGCTGCCGCCGCGCGCCGCGGTCGCCAGCCGCCGCTCGCCGCCCACCTGGCCGTCGGCGTCGACGAACATCAGCCGGAGCGAAGCGGCAGCCTCGGGAGCCGCCGGGATCTCCCGGAAGGCGACTACGTAGCCCTGCGAGTAGAGCGCGATCGAAGGCCCTTCGACGCTGCGGTTGGCGCTGGTGAGCTTGACCTCGCCCGCGGCTGGTTGCCCGTCCTGGGCGAGCGCGCGAAAGCGCAGCTCGGCGATGCTGTCGTTTTGGATGGTGTAGACGACCGCCGCGCGCTGCGAGTTCGCCGCGAATGCCAGCTCGGAGAGCTGCCCGACCGCCGTGCTGAGCTCGACCGGCGCCCCCGCTGGCGCGCCCGCGATGGTCAATCGTTGATAGCGCACGGACTCTGCGCCCGCGATGTCGCTGACCCATCCGAGCACGCCAGCGATCGAGCCGTTCGGCCAGTCGAGGAGCGTCAGACGTGCGGGTGCTTCTCCGGTTGAGGCGGCGACGATCTCGTTTTCGGCGAGGCCCGGCCGGCGCGTGACCAGCTGACCGGGCGCGCCGATCGCCGTCTGGTTGACGTAGGCGAGCAGCGCGCTTCCCCCGAACGGTGCCGCGACCGTGCCGAGCTCGCTATCGAACGCGCCCTCCGGATCGTCGGTGAGGCGCTGTGGCTGCATCGAGAGCGCCACGTCTTGGCGATAGAGCTCGTAGCTGCCGGAGGTGTTGGCCGTGAAGTACGCGTCGAGCCCGCCGCCCGTGCCGACCGCCAACGCGGGAGAGCGGCGCAGATGGCACTGCCCTTCCGGGTCCGGCGTCAGCGTCTGCGCGCTGCCGAAGGGACCGGTGCTCGCGAAGTTCATGTAGACGATCTGCGTGCCGGTCGCGGCGCCCAGACCCGTGCAAGAGGCGACCACGTAGGCGACATGGGCTCGATCGCCGGCGACGAGCGCCGTCCACGCGCGCTCGCCCGGCTGTTCGATCGGTAGCGAGAGGAGATCGCCTTCCACGGTGCACTCCGACCCGAGTCCGCCGGCATCATTCGGGGCGCCGTCTGCGCTCGCAGCATCCAAGTCAGCGGCATCGGAGGCGCGCGCGTCGAGGCCCGCGTCGATCGGGTGAAAGCCGCTGTCGATCGGGCTCGCCGTGTCGTCGCCGTCGTCGCCGCAGCCAGCAGCGAACAGCAGGGCGAGCAGCGCGCTCCACGACCGCCGTCGGCGCGTGCTGAGCGCGAGCCAGAGCAGCGCGAGCGACCCCAGCGGAGGCGTGGCGCTGTGGCCGCCGGACGCGGCGCAGCCTCCGCCATCGCTGTCGCTCGGCGGGCTCACTCCCAACCCGCTCCCCGCGTCTGCGCGAACGCCCGCGGCCGCGCCGCTGTCGCTCACGCTGCCGGCGTCGCTGCCCGCGTCCGCGCCCGTGTGCATGGGCGTAGGTGTGTTTGGATCGAGGAAATTGGGAATGCCGTCGCCGTTGTCGTCGCCCGTGCCCTCGACCGCGTCGGGAACGCCGTCTCCGTCGGAGTCCAGGTCGAGCCAGTTCGGCAGACCGTCGCCGTCGACATCGTCGGAGATGCCACGCTCGCTTTTGGTCGGGATCCCGTCGCCATCGTCCTCCGGATCGAGGTAGTCGGGGTGTCCGTCGCCGTCGTGATCGCTGATGGGGCTGCTGCGCTCTTGCAGGGTCGGGACGGTGTCGTCGTCGTCGTCTGGGTCGAGGTAATCCTTGCGGCCGTCGGCGTCGCTGTCCTGTGGCGCATCCACGTTGGGACCGAGCTCGTCGGTCGTATCGAGACCATCGCCGTCGTCGTCCGGGTCGTAGGGATCGGAGGATCCATCGTGATCCGTGTCGAACTCGGGCACGAGCTCGCGCACGCTCAGAACGCGGTCGTCGTCGTCGTCTACATCGAGGTAGTTGGGCGTGCCGTCGTGGTCGGTGTCCGTGAGACCTTCGTAGAGCAGCGTGTCGTCGTCGTCGTCTTCGTCGAGATAGTCCGGCACACCGTCGCCGTCTGAATCGCGGCTCACGCCTCCGGGTCGCTCCATGAGGGTCGGGATGCTGTCGCCGTCGTCGTCCGGATTCAGGTAATCCGCGATCGCGTGCGCCGTCGACACCGCGTCGACCGGGTCCCCGTCTCCGTTCGGATCGGGCTGTTCCTGCGCGGTCGGCACGCTGTCGCCTTCGTCGTCGGGGTCGAGGTAATTCGGCTGGCCGTCGCCGTCGCTGTCGACCGGTTGCGCGGGATCGCCGCACTCGAAACGCGTGTCGACGAGGTCGCCGTCGTCATCGCGATCGCGATAGTCCGGCACGTGATCGCCGTCGCTGTCGTCATCGCCGAACCAACCGTTGCCGTTGCGGTCTTCGCGCGCGTTGTCGAGGCCGTCGCCGTCTGTATCGGCGCTAGCGGGAGGCACGGGCGGCGCTTTGGAGCCGTCGGCGTCGGCGTCTAGGTAGTCCCAGATGCCATCGCCATCCACGTCCGCGAAGGGATCATTCTCGCGCTCGCGGAAGGTCAGGATCATGTCGCCGTCGTCGTCGGCGTCGCGGAAGTTCGGACCGCCGTCGTGGTCCGTGTCGAGCGCGTCAGCCGGATTGCCGTCGCCGTTGGGATCGGCGCTCTCGAGGCGCGTCAGGAGGCCGTCACCGTCGTCGTCGGGATCGAGGGAATCGGGCACTCCATCGCCGTCGGTGTCTCCGGTTTCGTACTCGTCCCAGACGCCGTCGCCGTCGCTATCGACGCCTTGTGCGGCTGCGTCCAGAGTCCACGACAGCGCCAGCAAGAGCCACGCGTGCCGGTTCTTCCACGCCATGCTTCCCCCGCCCTTCGATGGGGTTCGCGATTCGCGAGCTCCCACCGAACCTTCATCGACGGAGTCCCCCCGGCGCGTGCAGCGCCGCCCCGTCCTCGAGCACAGTCTATCAAACGCGACGTATGGTCACACGCCCGGCTGGCAGACGTAGATCACTTGGAAGTCTTGTACGGTCGGCGCCAAGGTGCGGGCCGTATTGGAGCTCAGCTGGACTTGGAGGCGCAGCTTGGCCTTGGAGTTCCGCCCGCCCTTCAACGTAGGCAGGAGTGAGATCGGGTTGGCGGTCCACCCGCATGTGCCCGATATGCATACGCCGCTCGTGCCGCAGTCGGTAGCGAGGCTACAGCTCGTCCCCGGTGCAGTGGGATAGATGCACGTTCCCGAAGAGCAGTAGCCGTTCGGGCAATCGCTGGAAGTCGTGCAGGTGGCGCCGGAGGCCACGTGCGCGGCTAGGCTCCAGGCTGAGCTGGTCTGGCAGCTGTCGAGATCGGTCGTGGTGTCGCCGGTGCAGACGCGCCAGTCGATCGCCGTGCCCGCGGGTACCGATGCGTTCCAGGCGAGCGACTGCCAGGTGGGACGGTCCGTCCCCGTACAGTTCGAGGAGACATCCTGCTGATAGTAACCCTGCGTGTTGTACTGGAACTGACTGTTGGTGACGTCCTGCGGAATGATGAAGACCGGCACCTTGTCGATCACGTACTGACCGTCGGCTATCAGCTCGAGCCGCATGTTGTAGCCGCCGTTCGATCCCGAAGCGGGGTTGGGCGGTACGTTGTTGGGGGCGGCCGGGTTCGTGAACGACACCTGGAAGCGCGGCGTGGCGCCCGGTGAACACGACAGGAACGTGTCCTGCACGCCGTCGCCGTCCGAGTCCCTGGTGCCGGCGCACAGGTTGCCAGCGGTGGCCACCGCGCGCGACTGGAAGACGAAGGGCTTCGACGGGGTGTCCGGGAGCGGCACGAAGCGCACCGACACGTTCATGGACAGGTTCTGCGCGAGGCGGTTGACCGCGTTGACGACGGCGTAGCCCATGCCGCTACCGTCGTTGGCGATCTTGAACACGAGCGGCGAACCGCTGGTGTCGACGGCGCCCGTCGCCGAAGAGATCGCGGCGCCCTGGTCCAGCAGCGCTTGGTTCGCGTCGGCCGCGCCGCCGCTGCAGCTGCTCCGGCCGCAGGTCGCGGACAGCACCGAGGCGACGTTGATCACGCGGATGCCCTTGTCGGTCAGCTGCTTTTGCACGCCGCTCGTGGAGTTGCCCCAGACCGGCATGCTCGCGGTCTGGTTGTTGGTCGCGAGCGTCGGATCGCCCAACGTGAGCTGATACCAGCCGCGCGCGGTGTCGCTCGACGGCACGGAGCTGTCGATGTCGTCGTTGCCCTTGATCACCGCGTAGTACGTGCCGGGCGAGAAGGTCTGGGTGACCTCGGCGTTGCCGAGGCTCATGCTGCTGTCGTTGCTCTGCGATGGGTACGTCGTGTTGTTGAACGCGCAGGCCCCGCCCGTCGAGCTATTGCTGATCGTGATGGTGTAAGGTCCGCGGCCGCTCCCGCTCGCGCTGGTGCTGCGACCGCGCATGCCGAGGTAGTACGTCGTGCCAGCCTTCAGGTTGGCGGTGAACGAGCTCGAAGAAGACTCGAGCGTGCATCCCAGCGGACGCGTGGACGCGTCGGAGATCAAAAGACCGTAGGTGCCCGTGTCCGCGGGCGTACTCCACCAGAAGGAGCTCGAGCCCGCTGATTCACCGCGAATCACCACGGAGTAGGTGCCGGCGTTGAGCGTCTGCTCCAGGAACGCACGCGAGCTGCCCGCTCCGTTGCGGTTGCAGTAGCTCGCGGTCGGCAAGGTCGTGCCCGAAGTCGGACGCTTGAACAGCCCGATCAAGTTGTCGAAATTCGGTGCCCCCAGCTGATCAGTCGCGCTCGTGGTCTCGATGCGCACGGTCTTGCTCGCCGTCAGGCGGAAGTCGACCACGGCGTCGGCGACCGTACCGCTCGCGTTCGAGCAGCTCGAGTCCACGCCCGAAAATAGACTCGACCCGTAGTCTGCGTTGAAGCCGCTCGCCGTCGTGGATCCGCCGCTCAACCAAACCGAACGACCGTCGATCGCGCCGGGGCTCGACGCGGTGCCGGTGGGCAACGCAGCGGCCGTGGTGTTGAATTTGTCGTTCGTGCCGAGCGTCGCAGTCGTCATGGTCACGGGCGGCGTGGGCGGCGAGCTCCAGAGTCCGAGCACCGCGTCGAAGGTGTTGCCGTCGATCGTGAAGTTGACGTTGCTCATGTCGCTCGGCACGGTGAACTTGAACCAGGCGTCCGGCGCCGTGCTGGTCGTGGTGGCGCCGCGCAGACATTCAGACATGGACGACGTCGGCAGATCGCCCGTGTTGAACGCCGAGTTGGTGGTGTCGCCCTTGATGGTCTTGCTGAACGTAGCGCCCAGCGAGCCGAGATCGTAGGGCGCGGAGGGGACGTTGTTCGTCGTCACGCTGCTCGCGTCCACCACGCTCGGCACGCTGCCCGCCGGCACGATCGCCAGAGTCGGCATGAAGTGCGTGCCGCGCGTGGAGACCGTGAGCGACTTGGTGCTCCCCACCGTGAACTTGAACACGGCGTCGGGGTAGCCAGGTGACGAGCTCGACGTCGAGCTCGAGGGCCAGCTCGAACAGCTGATGCCGAGGCTGGCCGGGTAGAGATCGGCAGCCATGGGCCGCGTGTCGCCCGTGTAGGTCTTGAACGAGCTGTCGATCGTGCCGACGTCGTACGCGCTCGCGAAGGTCTCGTTGCCGCTCACGGGGTAGTACACGCCGTCGCTGCTCTTCGATGTGTACGCGAGGCCGAGCGCGTCGTAGTTGACGGGCTGCTTGTTGCCGTACTGAAAGTACGTGCTCTCGGTGCCGAGATTGCCGGCCGTGGGCGTGGGACCGTTCATGAGCGGCGCATCGGTGATGAGGATCACGATGGGCACCGCGCTCGAGCGGAAGCACGGATAGCCGATACCCCCGTTCGTGCAGGTGCGCGGAGGGACGCCGGGCCGGTTCCATCCCGTGTAGATGGGTCCGCCGGTCGCGACCGCCGAGAGCGCCACCGTGCCGGCCTCCGCCCAGTTGTAGTTGCCGCGCGTGACGTACAAGTTCAGCGCGGAAGACAGCGCGTTCACGTCCGAGGTGGGATCGAGACGATGTTCGTAGACCTGAAAGTTTGGGTACGAATATTTGATGCCGTAGGTGTCCGTCGCGGAGTACGGCACTTCACGGTACCAACCGGTCCCGAACGCAGAATCGCGGATCAAGCAGGCGATGTTGCCGGCGATGCCGAGAGTCTTGTTGGCGTCATCGTCGGCGGTGCTGCCGTCGAAGTTGCGGTCAGCGCAGTGTGCGGGCGTCTCGTCGGCGGTGGTCGATGGATCGTCGAGG
>CAZYWR010000534.1:0-4110 GCA_964651185.1 uncultured Polyangiales bacterium | reverse complement strand
GACCAGCTCGTCGAGCTCCCGCGGCAGCTCGGAGACGTAATGCGAAGGCGGCAGCAGCGGTTCCTGCCAGGCGTCGTGCAGATCGTCGATGTGGTGCGCGCGCACGTGCGTGTGACGCGTCAGCGTCCAATACGCGAGCGCCCCGACAGCGTAGAGATCCGTGCGCTGATCGAGCGGCGCCCCGTCCAGGCATTCCGGAGCCACGAAGGCAGGCGTGCCGACGATTTCGCCGGGTACTCCGAAGGGCGTCAGCGCGCCGAAGTCGATGAGCTTCGCGCGACCGTCTTCGCTCAGGCACACGTTCTTCGGGCTGACGTCCCGGTGCACCAGCCGCCGCGCATGCAGCAACGCGAGCGCGGAGGCCACGTCGCGGAGTAGCCCGCAAGCCTCGCGAAAGGGCAACGGCGCGAGCCCCGCCAGGTCCTGACCGGACAAGAGCTCCATGGTGTAGAACGGCCCGTAAGCGTCGAAGCCGAAATCGTAAGCTTCCACGATGTGAGGGTGGACGAGCTGCGTAAGGGTGTCGTACTCGCGCTGAAAGAGCGCCGCCATGCGCGCACGTGCGGACTCCTCCACCACGCGGATCCGCTTGTAAGCAACGGGGCGCCTGCCGAGGCGGTCGAACGCGCGATAGACCGTGCCCATGCCGCCCGCGGCGATGAGCGGCCCAACATCATAACGGCTGGCGGCCCCTATCGGGACGAACAGCGCAGACTTCGCAGCGGACTCTGCCACCTAAGTATGATCATACACGGCGTCCGCCTCGCGCGCGGACGGGGTGCGGCGCGAGAGTTTTTGCTCACGGCGTCCGGTATCGCCCGAGACGCGGCGCGGCGCGGCGCGTTACGCTTAATGACGGTCGTGACCAACGTAAAGGGCTCGAACATTCGCCAGGCCCACGCCTTCGCCGTCGAGCGTGGCGGGGAGGATGCCTGGCGTAAGCTCTTGTCGCGGTTGCCTCCCGCGGATCGCGAGATCGTGCAGGGCGCCATCCACATGGGTTGGTACGAGCTTGCGCTCCAACATCGCGTATTTAGCGCCCTCGACGAGCTCTTGAGCACGCCTGCCGGGAGCGCGATTGCAGACTTTGCCGTACACGTGGCGGAGCATGACCTCACGCAAGTGCACCGTCTTTTCCTGCGCCTGGCCAACCCGGCTTACGTGCTCGAAAAGGCGGGTGAGTACTGGGCTCGCTTCTACGACGCGGGGACCTGGACGATCGAGCGCGGCGAGCGCGGCGCGCGCGGTGAGCTCTCGGGGATCGACGAGGTGCACCCGATATTCTGCAAATTTCTGACGGCCTACATCACCCGCATGTTCCAGCTCGTGGGGGCCAAGTCGGTGAGGTGCATCCACACGCGCTGCGCTTGTCGCGGCGCGCCCGCCTGCGCGTTCGAGGGCTATTGGTCGGAGTAGGCTTTCGTGGCGACGTCAGCTCTCTCGCGTGCTGTGGTCCCACCACTTGGAGAGGTTCTCGGCGGCGCTGCGCGGCTGGTTTTGATAGTGCGAGACGTCGTTGAAGAGCATGAGCCGCGCGCGCACGGCGTCCCGGAAGTCGAGTACGTTCAAGCAGGCGGGAGATTGATCGAGGCGATCGCGGTAGCCGCGCGCGTCGAAGCCGAGCAGGCTCGAGAGCACGAGCCGTAGGGTCGCCTTGTGCGAAACCACGAGCACCGTTTGGCGCGCATGCGCGACCACGATCTCGCGGATCACCGGTAGCGCGCGGGCGAGCACGCTCAGGCCCGACTCTCCACCCTCGGGCGCGAACGTGAAGGGATCGCTCTCCCACGTCTGATACTCGTCGGGGTAGCGCTCCTCGACTTCACGCCGGGTCAGGCCCTCCCAGCGGCCGTGGCTGATCTCGCGCAGACCTTCGCGTTCGAGGATCGGCAATCCGAGCGGCGCAGCGAGGATGCGGGCCGTCTCGAGCGTGCGGCTGAGCGGGCTGGCGTACATCGCGTCGATCTGCTCGTGGGCGAGCCGCTCGGCCAGGCGCCGCACCTGGGCGCGGCCTTCTTCCGACAGCTCCACGCCGATCGCGCCGGCGAAGCGATCTTCCGCGCTGAGCTGCGTAGCCCCGTGGCGAACGAGCAAAAGGCGAGTCACCGAAGGATGCTTCATCGCGATCTCCGGAGAGAAGCTTTGCCCACGCGCGCGCCACCCGCCAGCGCCCGCTCCGGAGCGCACGGCTACTCTTGCTGGGAGTCGCCCACTTCCCAGAAGCGCGTGGTCAAGAGCGCGAAGGCGTCGCCGCGGTCTTGGCAGTGCAGCGTCTCTTCGAGTGCGGCCGTGCTCGCGTAGTTGACGATTTCCGGGCCCTTCTTCGGATCGTCCATGGAGCCGCATTGCGCGAGCGCGTTCAGCAACCACATGCCGCAGATGCCGCGCTCGTTGCCGACCTCGATCGAGGTCTGTCCGCTGGCGTTCGTCACCGAGCACAGATCGGTGACGTCGAGGTGGTTGGCGCCTTCGATGCCCACGAGACGCTTCGGAGCCGGCGAAGATTGGTACGCGGCCGTGTTGGTCGCGTAGTCCCAAACCGTGTCGGCCAGTCCCGCTACGATCAAGGTCGATTTCAAGCTCGGCGATGGAGACGACCCCGTCGGCGTGGAGAGCGGGATCACCACTTGCACGTTCGGCTTGGTGCTGGCCTCGGCCGCGGCCTGCGCTCCCAAGCTGTGACCCGCGACCGCAAGGCGGGTGCTGTCGACCGCGTCGCCGAGGAACGCAAAATCGCCGCTCGCTTCCGTGAGCGCGGCGATCTCGGCGTCGATGTCGCCGCTCAAGTCGGGGACGAGGACGCCCGAGCCGTCACATTCACCCAGGCTCGCTAGGGCCAGGATGTCTTTCAGGTAAAAGCCCAGGTGGTCGGCCGCGACGACGACGAAGCCGCGGCTCGCCCATTGCGTCATGGTGCTCAAGCTCGCCGTGCGGAACGAGCCCGTGCCGTGTACGAAGACGACGCCCGGATACGGCCCGTGCGCATCGTCGATGGGCAGATCTCGGTAGCAGTCGCAGGTCTGGGGGTAGTTGTCTCCCGGTTGCAGCTTCGCCGCCTGCCCCTCGGGGAGCCAGCTCGTGATGTCGTAGGTCGCGGGCTCTTGGCCCGCCTCGCTGCCGCGCACAGCCGGATACCAGATCTCCACGGTGGTCGGCGAGAAGAGCCCGACCGTGGCCGTTTTTACGCCGACCGGCCACGGCCCGGCTTCGCCCGGATCGTCCGAGACTTGGTAAAGCTGCGCGTCGCCGCAGCCTGGCACGACCGGCGGCTCGAGCCCGAACTCGGCCGCGAGCGTGCGGTTCGCGCCCGGGTCTCGCGCGCGAGATCCGGTCTGTGCGCTCTCATCGTGGCTCGCTGCGGAGCTGCAGGCGAGCGCGAGCGCCGCGAGGCAGCCCGCTGCGCGGCGCGGGTAGGCGAAGAGGATCTCGACAGCGCTCATGGAAAGGCCTCAGGGCAAAGAAGTCAGGTCAGTTGGAGGCGAGCTCGCACATGGCGTCCGAACCCAAAGCCTCAGGGGAAGAAAGTTAGGTCAGTTGGCTGCTGGCTCGCACATGGCGTCCGAACCCGGCGCGCCCTGGTCGATCCACGCGACCAGCGTCGCGCGCTCGTCGTCCGTGAGCGCAGGCAGGCCCTTGGGCGGCATCGGACTCGTCGTGGACTGGATGCGCTTTTCGACGTTTTGGTACATGTACGTGCCCGGCTCGTCCGGCTCTTCGGCTTTCACGTCGGCGAGCGTCACGAGCGGCATGGGTGCGCCGTTGGCGAGCGGTTCGCCATGGCAGCTCAGGCAGCGAGAGGCGAGGATCGCCTGCACGTCGCAGGGTAGCTCCGAGCCTTCGGCGGGCGGCTGGTCGGCGGGTGGCTGGTCGGCGGGCGGCTGGTCGGCTGGGGGCTGATCGGCGGGAGGTTGGTCGGCTGGGGGCTGATCGGCGGGCGGCTCATCCGAGGTGCAGGTCACGACCACGTCTTTGCTCGTCTCGCAGCCTTTGACGTCACGGACGCTGACCGACAGCGTCTGCTCACCCGATTCGGTGCAGGTGTACGTCGTCTGATCCGCGGTCGCGTCCGCGAAGCTACCGGCGGGCGCGCTCCAGGCGTAAGTCAGCGCG
>CAZYWR010000533.1:0-1532 GCA_964651185.1 uncultured Polyangiales bacterium | reverse complement strand
TACGAGACTGCGATTGAGATCT
This sequence comes from uncultured Polyangiales bacterium, assembly GCA_964651185.1. Lineage (GTDB taxonomy): Bacteria > Myxococcota_A > Polyangia > Polyangiales > DASUME01 > DASUME01. The sequence goes on along the minus strand of CAZYWR010000533.1, from coordinate 1,510 downwards.
CCTGGCTGCAACATAGATTTCGCGGACGCGGGCAATACCTGTCAGGGGCTGTCAGGTTTGGAACGCGCTCGCGCGCTCGCCGAACGCACGTGCTACGCGGGAACATGTGGCGGAACGGGGACTCATGTGGCGGCCTTGAGGCGAAGCCCGCGCGGAACGAGCATCCGCTCGAGCAGCTCGAACGCGCCTTGCACAACGAGCGCCAGCAACGAAGCAGGAACCGCGCCTGATAGGATCAAACCGACATCGTCGAGCCGTACGCCGGTAAAGATCGGCTCTCCCAAGCCGCCCGCGCCGACCAGCGCGCCCAAAGTCGCTGTGCCGACGTTGATCACGGCGGCGCTCTTGATCCCTGCGAGGATCGCTCGGCTCGCCATCGGCAGCTCCACCCAACGCAGGATCGCCCCATTCGACAGGCCCATCGCCCGCGCCGACTCGCGCACCTCGAGCGGCAGAGAAGCGAGCCCCGAATGCGTGTTGCGTACGATCGGTAACAGACTGTACAGAAAGAGCGCGACCACCGTAGGCAGCGCGCCGAGCCCGAGCAGCGGCACCATGAACACCAAGAGAGCGAGCGAAGGAATCGTCTGGATGATGCCGACCGCCGCGAGCGCGAGCTGACCGAACGCCGGCCGCCGGAACGCCAGCACGCCCAGCGGAACCGCGAGCAGGATCGCCGCCGCCAACGAGAGCGCCACCAAAATCACGTGCTCGCGCACGTGACCCAGGATGGTGCCGAAGCGACCGAGCTCGCGCTGCACCACGTCCTCCGCACCCCCGCAGGCCCCGGCCACGAACTCGGTCGCGATGCGCGCTTCGGCCTGGTGTCCGAGCTTGGCGCGCGCGTTCATCGCGCGCATCGCTTCGGGCGAGATCGCGTGCGCCAGCCGCGCGAGCGCGGCGAACGCCCGCGGAAAGCGGCGCGCGGCCGCGAGCCGATACACCAGGATCGCCTGATAGCGCGCGAATACGCCGCGATCATCCGCCAAGAGCCGCAGCTGATAGTAAGGGATCTCGGCGTCCGTCGTGTACAGGTCGATGACGTCGAGGGCGCCGCTCGCGAGCCCTCGGTACGCGAGGTCGTGATCGAGCCCGCGCACCCTTTGTTGCGGCAGCCCATAGCGCTCGCGCACCGCGGGCCAACCGTCTTGCCGGTTGAGGAACTCGCTGCTGAAGCCGAAGCGAAGCGCAGGTCGAAGGGCGAGCTGAGAGATCGAGCGCACGCCGAGCTCCGCCGCGCGCGCCTCGCGCATGCCGAGCGCGTAATTGTTTTCGAAACCGAGCGGCCCGATCGCGCCGAGCCCGTAGCGCGCGAGCGTCGCCGCCAGCACTCCTGCGCCCGCGGGCTCGGGGCGCCGCAAGATCTCGGTCCACAAGCTGCCGGTGTACTCCGGGTAAACGTCGATCTCGCCGGCGCGCAGCGCGCTCCAGATCAGACGCGTTCCGCCCAAGCTCTTGCGATGCTGCGCGGGAATCCCCGCGGCGCGCGCCACGTGCGCGGCGATCTCGC
>CAZYWR010000532.1:0-2030 GCA_964651185.1 uncultured Polyangiales bacterium | reverse complement strand
ACTGAGGGCGCTTCCTCGGCGGCACCAGCGGGCAGCACGAACGCCATTGGACTTGACCTCCAATGCGACTTGGATGACGCCAGACAGCGGAAAAGCGCCACCCAGCGCCCACAAGCCTGCGAGATCACACGAGGCCTACCCGGCGCAGCGGCTGCACTGCTGCCCCGCGTGACCAACCAGCCCGACGACCGAGGCCTCCCCGCGCCAGCGCCCGAGCCTGACGATGAGAGAGAGCTCGAGGAGCTCCTCGCCAAGCGCCCCCACGATGCGCTCTTCCAGCGCACGTTCTCGAAGCCGGTGCACGCCGAGGGCGAGCTGCGTGCCGTCCTGCCCGCTGAGCTCGTGGCGGCGATCGACTTCGGCACCCTGTGCGTGCTCGAGCGTTCTACCGTCGACCATCAGCTCAAGGAGCGCATCAGCGACATCCTCTATTCCGCCCAAATCCTCGGCACCTACGCGAACGCAGCACCCTGACCCCGCTGGCCAGGCTGGTGCTGTTCCTCCTCCAGCGCGCACGCCACGCCCCCGACCTGGTCACCGAGCTGGCCAACTTCGAGGACCAAATCCTGGAGCTCCGGCGTACACCCTTTGCCGGGGAGTGGTCAGTGCTCTTGAGGTATACTTTGTTCGTCGCGGATCTGGCGCCCGAGCGCCTCCGTGAGCTCATCCACGGGCACCTCAGCCCCGAAACCGCGGAGACATTCATGAATACTGCCGAGCAACTTCGAGCCGAGGGAGAAGCCAAGGGACGCGCAGAGGGAGAAGCCAAGGGGCGCGCAGAAGGCCGCGCGGCGGTCCTGCTGGACCTGCTCACCTCCAAGTTCGGACCGCTGTCCCCCGAAAGCCAGGCGCGCGTCGAGGGAGCTTCCCTCACGGAGCTTGGCCAGTGGGCCAGGCGTGTCCTCACCGCGACCAACCTCGAGGATGTGTTCCGGTAGGTCGTCTCTTCTTTCAGCCGAGCGTGCTCGGCTTCGAGCACAGTCCATGCACGGCCTGCTGCGTGGGCCCAGCTCGATGGCGGCCGACACCCTTCGCTGTGCGGGCCAAATCGCGCTGCAGCCTGATCTTCCGGCCCGCGGTCCCTCGGCCGCGCGAGGCTTCCCGGTAGGATAGAGCAGATGACGACGGTACGCCGCGGCCGAGATAGATTGCGAGCTACGTCCACTACTGCCACGAGAGCGCCTGGACCCTGACCCCGCTGTTGGGCTCGCGGGGATGGGATCCGTGTGAGCCGCCTGCTGTCACTCCGACCGCGATGCCCACGGCGACCAACACTACGGCCGATGCGCCAGCGATCCACCAGCGACGTTTACGATGCTGGTCGTGGTCTGGATCTGAGGGCTGGGTTGACGGCACCTGACCGCTGGCCTCGGGCGCCGCGACGGTCGCGGCGGTTTTGCGGGCGAGGATGCCTTGCTTCAAAGCCGCGATGCGGGCCTGCACCTCAGGGGCTCGCTCTCCTTTGGGATCCCAATCCAGATAGGCCTGGAACGCTGCTAGCGCGGCTTCGTCCTGGCGCAATCGATCATACGCGAGCCCGAGGTTGTACTGGAGCTGTGGCCGATGGCTGAGCTCGTAGGAGCGCTGGAAGTGCTCCAGCGCAGCCTGGTAGTCGCCTTCGGCATAAGCCGCCTTGCCGGCCTCGAACAGCGCCCTCGCCTGCTCGTCTCCCCGACTTTCCTGTGCGTGAAGTGGGGCAGCGAAGAACCCGAACCAGCACGATACCACGATCACTTCGACCAATCGCCTCATGCTCCACTCCCGAGCCGACGTGTGCGTCGGCCTCCAACAAGTCGCTTTCATAACGTCAAAACCGTTGCCCTCAACGTACGCACCGGACACGATACGCGCTGCTCGTGTTGGAGTAGCCGGAAGTGCCGTAACTGAAGTGCACGTACCATGCGCCGATCTCGGACGCGCTTGCAAGTGGAGAAGAAGTCCAGAAATGGTCACTCTCCGTGCTCGGGAAGGCGCTCGGATCGATGGCAGGGAAAGAGCGGGTGTCATCCACAATCGAGAGCAGCTCATTG
>CAZYWR010000531.1:0-3817 GCA_964651185.1 uncultured Polyangiales bacterium | reverse complement strand
ACGAGGAGCGAGAGCCAGAAAAAAAGGCGCCGCGGCTGCTGCCGAGGTGCCTTTCTTGGTCGTGAAGCCTGGCTGCGGATCGTCGGGGGGGTCTCGTCTACGCTCATCGAACTGACCTCGTTTGGACAAAAAGCCACGCTGAGTCAGCCACCTACGCGGCGACTTCGGGGCCGGCCGTCGGACCTTGCGCGCGATCTATTTCGAATGAATGGCGGAGTCGTTTAATGGAAGGGCGCGTACACATGATGCGTTGCCGACGCCGAGCCGAAATCTCGGGCTCGCTACGCTCCGGCGATCGCGTCATGCGACCGGTCCGTTCTTTCGTGTCGGACACGCGAGCGCGCGTCGTGTGACGGCGCGCGGGCACGTGTGCTGCGAAACCCAAGGAGCTCGCCATGCATCGGACTATCAAGGCCGCACAGCCTTACGCCTGGCCGTTCGACGGTGATCTACGCCCTGAGAATACCGCGCTGGTCATCATCGACATGCAGACTGACTTTTGTGGACCAGGTGGTTACGTCCAGCTCATGGGCTACGACATCGGCCCGCTGCGCGCCCCGATCGAGCCGATCCGAGCCGTGCTGAAGCGCATGCGCGAGCACCGCTATCACATCTTTCATACCCGCGAAGGACACCGACCAGACTTGTCCGATCTTCCCGCGAACAAGCGCTGGCGTTCGCGTCAGATCGGAGCTGGCATCGGCGATCCCGGCCCGTGTGGGCGGGTGCTCGTGCGCGGTCAGGACGGCTGGGAGATCATCCCCGAGCTCGCGCCCGAGCCGGGCGAGCCCATCCTCGACAAGCCCGGCAAGGGCACGTTCTACGCGACGGACTTCGAGATGCTGCTCCGCCTGCGCGGAGTGCGGAACCTGATCTTGACGGGCATCACGACCGATGTCTGCGTGCACACGACCATGCGCGAGGCGAACGACCGCGGCTTCGAGTGTCTGCTCCTGTCCGACTGTTGCGGCGCCACGGACCCCGGCAACCACGCGGCGGCGTTCCAGATGGTCAAGATGCAGGGCGGCGTGTTCGGCGCGGTGACCGACTCGCGCAGTCTGCTGGAGGTCATCGGATGAGCGTGCGCCGCCTCGCGCTCGCGCACCTTTGGGGGCAGAGCCGCGACTGGACGCGTTTTGCGTGGCAGCCGTTCCGCGAAGGAGTCGAGATCGCGCGCCTGTACGGCGAGGCCCACGATGGTCCTTCGATGGCGCTCTTGCGCTACGCGGCGGGCGCGTGCGTGCCGAAGCACGTGCATCATGGCCTCGAGCACATCTTCGTGCTCGAAGGTTCGCAGCGCGACGAGGGAGGCCTCCACGAGGCCGGGTCGCTGCTCGTGCATGGCCCCGGCACCAGCCACAGCGTGGCCAGCGACACGGGCTGCGTCGTGCTCGCGATCTGGGAGCGGCCAGTCGAGCTCTCGTGAGCATTCCCGCGAGGCGTGCGCTCGGCCGCGTTCGCTGGTGCACGCCTCGCGTGAGCCTCAGGCGCCGCGGCGATCTGCCCGCGGGCCGCCGTCGTCGCCGAGAGGGGCTGATTTCTGCCGCGTTCTTGCTAGCCGAGCGCGCGATCATGCCGCCGCGCGTTGACGCGGTGAGACTGCGCCGATACCCATGCTCTCATGCTCGCTTCTTCTACGCTCGAGCAGTCCTCGGAGGCGCGGCGCGTGCTCACGGGGCTGGCGCGCGGGCTATTCGGCGCGATCGCGCCGGAGCGCATCGCCGATCACGTCTTGGCCATCACGAGCGGGTCCGACTGGGCCGTGCAGCGGGCCGCGCTGTCGGCCTTGGCGCGCCGCTATCGTTTTGCGCAGCGCGACGGGCTGCGCGTGGCCGACCGTCCGAGCCGATCGCTGCTCGGCAGCTATCGCACGCGCGCGGCCGGCCTCGACAAGCGACGCGGTGTGCGTCCGTACGAGACCGCACTGCTCTCCATCGCGCCGCTGCGCACGAGCTGTTCGTGCGCAGACTTCGTGCGCAGCTCGCTCGGTCTGTGCAAGCACGGCCTGGCAGTGCTCGAGGCGCTCGAGCGCAAGCGCGCGCTGCGTGCAAGCGCGACGGCTCCGGCGGCCGACGATCGCAGCGCGCTGATCTGGGATCCCACACATCCGCTGCGCGGCGACGCCGATCGACTCGCGCGTGTCGCGTGGAGCGCGGGCAGAGGCGGGCGTGCGCCGCGCGAGCTGGCTCGCGGCCGGCCCGAGCCGAGAGCGCTGCGCGCACCCGAGCAGCGCCTGGCGCTGATCGACGCGCTCACGCGCGCGCTGGGCCGCCCCGGGATCGCGGTGGATCCCGCGATCCGTACGCTTCTGACCGAAGAGCGCGAGCGCGCCGCGCGGCAGCTGCAGGCCGAGGGCGGGGTGCGCGAGGCCATGAAGAGCCTGTCGACGTTGTCCCGTAAGCTCTATCCATATCAACGCCAGGGTGTGGAGCGCTTCTTCGCGCGCGGGCGGCTCTTGCTCGCGGATGACATGGGACTCGGCAAGACGACGCAGGCGATCGCCGCCTGCCATGGGCTGTTCGCGAGCGGGCGCGTCCAACGCGGGCTCTTGATCGTACCGAGCGCGCTCAAGCCGCAGTGGCGGCGCGAATGGGAGGCGACCACGAAGACGCCCCTGGTGCTGGTCGAAGGTTCGCCGCCGGAGCGGGCTCGGCTCTATCGTGCGTGGAAGCGCGGCTTTCTGCTGGTCGGTTACGAGCAGCTCTTGCGCGACTTCGACGCGGTACGGCGCCTCGCGCCAGAGTTCGTGGTGCTCGATGAAGCCCAGCGCATCAAGAACTGGGCGACGAAATCGGCGGCTTACGTGAAGGCACTCTCGCCTACGTATCGTCTGGTGCTGACCGGCACGCCGATGGAAAACCGCTTCGACGAGCTCGCGTCCATCATGGATTTCGTCGACGACTTGGCGCTCGAGCCGAAGTGGCGGCTCGCACCCTTCCACAGCATGGAGCAAAGCGACGGTCGCGGCAGCAGCGGGGCACGCCATCTCGACGTGCTGCGCGAGAGGCTCTCGAGCGCGCTCCTTCGGCGCGTGCGCAAGGATGTCTTGGCGCAGCTCCCGTCGCGTACCGATACGCGCGTGCCTTTGGAGCTGACCCCCGTGCAGCGCGAAGCCCACGACGAGCTGAACCAGCCCATCGCACAGCTCGCCGCGATCGCGGCGCGGCGTCCGCTCGCGCCGGCCGAGTTCCTGCGCATGATGCAGCTGCTCACCACGCAGCGCATGATCTGCAACGGGATGGTGCAGCTGCAGTTCGACGAGATCTGGTCCCGCGTAAAAGGCGCAGTGCCCACGCCGGCGCTGCTCGAGGGGCTGTTCGCGCCGAAGCTGGCCGCGCTGCAAAGCCTGCTCGAGCAGCTGGTCGTGGAGCAGGGCCGCAAGGCGGTGGTGTTCAGCCAGTGGCGCAAGATGCTGCGCATCTCGGAGTGGGCGGTGCGCGAGCTGCTGCGCAGAAGCGGGAAGCGCGCCGTGTTTTTTACGGGCGCGGAGTCGACCGCACAGCGCGAGCGCGCGATCGTCGATTTTCACGACGATCCGAGCGCGGCGGTGATGTTCCTGAGCGATGCCGGCGGCGTGGGTCTGAACTTGCAGCGCGCCGCGAGCTGCTGCATCAACCTCGAGCTGCCATGGAACCCCGCGGTGCTCGAGCAGCGTATCGGCCGCATCTACCGGCTCGGTCAGACGCTACCCGTGGACGTGTACAACCTGGTGTCCGAGGAGGGCATCGAGGCGCGCATCGCCGCGCTCGTACAGCAGAAGAGCGCGATCTTCTCATCCCTCTTTGATGGCACGACCGAAGCGGTGCGCTTCGACGGG
>CAZYWR010000530.1:0-4029 GCA_964651185.1 uncultured Polyangiales bacterium | reverse complement strand
GCTCGGAGGCGTCGTCGTCGTCGAACTCGCCTTCGAGCTCTCGCTCGCTCGGCCTATGCGCAGACGCATCGCCTTCGAGCTGCTCTGCCAACGTGCCCCCGCCCTCGAGTTCGCGCTCGGCGGGCGCGCGCGCGGCCGCCTCGAACTCACCCGACTCCGGCTCGATCGACTCGCGCTGAAGCTCTTCGTCGTCGAGCTCGAGCGGATCGTCGGGAGCGAGCCGTTCGATCTCCAAGCTCGCGTAGTCCGACTGCTCGTGGGCCGGCGCGCGATCGGTCGGCCGCGCGTCTGCGAAGTCAGCGGGGTCGAGCGGCGGCGGCGGATCGGAGATGATGCGCACCGGACGCTGCACCACGATGAGCGCCGGATTGAGCGCGTCGGCCACCTGCCGCGACGCTCCGACCAAACTCGCCCGAATCGCCACATCCACGACGGGAACGCGCAATGGCAGCGGTCGCGATTCGGTGCTGGTCATGGCGTCCCCTCACGCACGACGATCCCTTGGCCCATGCGTACCTGCGCGCCCGCCTCGACTTCGAAGCGGAAGCGCTGTTCGGGCCCCAGCAGCACGATCGCCGTCGACCCGAGGTGGAAGCGGCCGAGCTCGCCGCCGCGCGGCAGTGCCGGCCCGCGATCGTGGTATTGGAGCGTGCCTGCAGCGACGCCGCAGTTCGTGGTGATACGCGCGTCGTAGCTCATGCTGATACGGCCGACTCCGATCGCCCCGACCATCACCGTGGCGACCGGACCGAAGCGCGAGGCCTGCACCGTGACCACCCGTTCGTTGCGCGCGAACAGCTTGGGCACGTGCCGCAGGCCGATGCTGTTGACCGGATAAAGCGTGCCCCCGACGTGGCGCGCGCGCGCGACGCGCCCGTCGACTGGCGCGTGCACGCGGTGGTAGTCGCGCGGTGAGAGGTACACGATGAAGAAAGTGCCCCCGCGAAAGAGCTCCGCCTCCTCGGGCGCGCCGAGCAGCTCTCCGACCTCGTACTCGTAGCCCTTCACGAGAAAGCGTGAGCGCGCCTCGATGCGCCCCAAATCCTCGATGCGTCCGTCGGCCGGCGACACGACGACCTCTGGACGTTGATCGACGATGCGCGCACCGGGCTTGAGCGCGCGCGTGAAAAACGCGTCGAAGGAGCGGAAGCCCTCCGCGGGCACGATCGCCTCCTCGAGCTCCACGTCGTAGACGCGCACGAAGCTGCGAATTGCGCGCTGCACGAGCGCGCTCGGCCCGGTCAGATCGGCCAGGCGGCCCATGAAACTACTCAGCTGCTTACGCGGAAGGACGCGCAGAAGATCGGCTGCGACGCGAGTCGAAGCACGCGCTGACGCGCGCGAGCGAAATGTCGAAGCGCGCGCTGACGCGCGCGAGCGAAATGATGAGGCGCGCGAGCGAAATGGTGAGGCGGTGGGCATCGATGGAGGCTCGACTCGGTGGCGCTAGGGCACTCGCCGGGTCAGAACAGCACATCGGCGCACCGCCCGGGCACTCGGGGATGCTAACGAGCTGCGCTGAGGCCGTCAAACCTGGCCCCACTTCCGCGACGGAAGAACAGCGCCGAGGTTCTCGGCGCATCAGCCGGTGAAGCCGGGTCAGCGAGGAGTCCGCCGCCGAGGCGACGCGGCCCGAAGGTGTGCCGGGCCGGAACGCCCGTGTTGTAAGCGAGCCGTCAGATCGCGTCCTCACCGCGCTCGCCCGTGCGGATGCGGATCGCCTCCTCGAGGCCGTAGACGAAAATCTTACCGTCGCCGATGCGACCGGTCTTGCCTGCCTTCTCGATCGCTTCGATCACGGGAACGACCTGGCTATCCGGCACCACTACCTCGACCTTGACCTTCGGGACGAAGTCGACCACGTAAGCCGAGCCACGGTACACTTCCTTTTTGCCCCCCGTGCGCCCAAAGCCTTTCACCTCCGTCACGGTCATGCCCTGGATTCCCACCACACCCAGGGCGTCCTTCACCTCATCGAGCTTGAAAGGCTTGATGATCGCTTCGACCTTCTTCATCTCGGTGCTCCTCTTGCCGTGGAGGCTCTGTACCACACGCTATCGTCGATCTTTTTCCCTACGATTTCCGAGGCGTGAATTCGCCCAGGATCAGGGGTGGCCGAGCGCTCGTATCAACCTTGCCCTGCTCGGTCCGCGGCCGTTGCGCCGCGACCTCGCGTCGTCTCGCTCGCGCGCGCCAGGGCGCGTCGACCGAGCCAGCGGCGTGCAGACCGGCATGGGTGTGCAGGCCGCCGTAACCCGGTGATGCCCCAGCCGAGCGGCCGTGGCAAGGGCGGGCCTCATTCCCTATGCTCGCGGCCGCCATGCCTTCCCTGCTGACGGCCGTTCGCGATTTGGACCGCTTGCGCCAGATCGTTGGGGTGCTGGTCCGGCACGGGTTCGGCGAGTTGGTGCAACGCGCTGGCTGGGGCGCGTTCTTCGACACCGCCCGCAAGCCCGACGAAGTCGACGCGCGCACCGTCAGCCTTGCCCAGCGAGTGCGCTTGGTGCTCACCGAGCTCGGGCCCTCTTTTGTGAAGCTCGGACAGATCGTCTCGACGCGACCGGATCTCATCCCCGCCGACATCATCGAAGAGCTCCAGAAGCTGCAGGATGAAGTTCCACCCGTGCCTTTCGAGCAGCTGCGCCCGATGCTGGAAGACGAGCTCGGCGCGAAGCTCGAGGAGCTGTACGAGCGCTTGGAGGAGCGCCCGTTGGCGTCGGCCTCGATCGGCCAGGTGCACCGCGCACAGCTGCGCGTACCCGAGGGCCCGCCCGTCGACGTCGTGGTCAAGCTGCAGCGCCCTCAGATCCGCGACGTCATCGAGCGCGACCTCGATCTCCTGCATTGGATGGCCCGCGCCACCGAACGCTCCATCCCGGAGTCGCGCATCTACGCCCCGACGAAGCTGGTGGCCGAGTTCGACCGGGCGATCACCGCCGAGCTCGACTTCACGCTGGAGGCCGATAACGCGGACAAGTTCGCGCGCAACTTTCGCGATTTCGAGCCGGGCATCGCGTATTTCCCGAAGGTCTATCGCCAGGCGTCGAGCCGGCGCGTACTGACGCTCGAGTTCTTGGCCGGACGCAAAGTGCTGGCCGCCGTCGAAGCGGGCGCCGACGGCGAGAAGATCGCCAAGCACGCGGTCGCGATCATGATCAAGCAGGTGTTCGAGGATGGCTTTTTCCACGCCGATCCGCACCCCGGCAACATCATCATCCAGGGCAGCGACGAACACCCCGTGATCGCGCTCATCGACCTCGGCCTGGTGGGCCGGTTGACGCCCCACCTGCGCGACAAGACGGTCGACCTGATGATCGCCGCGGCCAGCGAGGATTACCGCGGCATCGCCGACGCCCTGTACGCGATCGGCACCCCCACCAAGAAGATCGACCGGCGCGAGTTCGAGGCCGAAGTCGCGCTGCTCGCCGATAAGTACCTCGGCAAGAAGCTCAAGGACATCGAGCTCTCGGGCTTGCTGCGCGACCTGATGCGCGGCTCGCAGAAGTATGGACTCGAAGTGCCGCCCGATTTCGTGTTGGTGGGCAAAGCGCTGATGACGGTCGAAGGGATCGGCAAGCAGATCTATCCGGAGCTCGACGTGTTCGAGGAGGTCAAGCCGTACTTCCTGCGCCTCGTGTGGCTGCGCTATTCGCCCGAGAAGCTGAGCCAGGAGCTGGTGCGCGGCATGTCGCGACTCGGCGGCGCGGCCGCCGACATGCCGTTTCAGCTCGCGGAGATCTTCGAGGACCTCAAGCGCGGCGAGCTCGCGATCCGCACGATCGACCGCGAGCTTCCCGGCGCGCTCGACCGGCTCGGCCGGCGCGTGTTCAGCGGCTTCGTGGTGGCGGTCTGTATCTCGTCCGGGGCCTATTTGGTGGGCGGCCCGCGCCAGCAGCTGCTCGGCGCCGCGCTGCTCACCGCGGGCGCGGTCTGGGCCGTCTCGCACAGCGCGCTCGTCGCCTGGCTCGGCCGCAAGCGCCGCGAGTAATTACCGAGCGCGCACTCGGTCCTTCAGCTCGCGTTCGGCGC
>CAZYWR010000529.1:0-1834 GCA_964651185.1 uncultured Polyangiales bacterium | reverse complement strand
GCCGTCGCCGACCTGTGCGAGCGCCACGGCGATGGCACCCTGCGCACGACGGCGGCGCGCACGGTGTTGATGCCGCTCGGCGCGCAGCGCGATCCGCGCGCCGCGCTCGACGCCGCGCGCCGCCTCGAGCTCGTGATCGACGCGCGCGATCCGCTCGCGCACGTGGTCGCGTGCGCGGGCGCTCCCGCGTGTGCATCGGGCCGCGGCGCGACGCGGGATTGGGCGCGCGCGCTGGCCGCCGTGGCGGCGCCGCTGCTGCGCGAGGGCCCGCAGCTGCACGTGTCGGGCTGCGAGAAGAGCTGCGCGCGGCGCGGTCCGGCCGCGATCACGCTGGTCTGCGCCGAAGGCGGCGCGCATCTGGCGGCGCGCGCGAGCGTCGCGCAAGCCGCGGCGACGCCCGTCCTGTCTCGCACGCGCGCCCAGCGACGCCTGGCAGCGTGGGCGAGCATGGGTACAGTGGCGACTCCCATGGCGCCTCCCTACGAGTACGAGCGCGACGGCGCGGAGATCTACCGGCGCTCCTTCGCGATCATCCGCGGTGAAGCGCAGCTCGGCCGCTTTTCCGCGCTCGAAGAGCGCGTCGCGGTGCGCATGATCCACACGAGCGGCATGGTCGATTTGGCCGACGACATCGTGTTCCTGCCCGGCTTCGCGGAGGCGGCGCGCAGCGCGATCCAGGGCGGCGCGCCGATCTTGTGCGACGCCAAGATGATCGTCAGCGGGATCACGCGGGCGCGCATGCGCGCCCAGAACGAGGTGCTGTGCTTCCTCGATGAGCCGTCGTTACCCGCGCTCGCGCGCGCGCTCGGCACCACGCGCAGCGCGGCGGCGCTCTCGTTTTGGGCGGAGCGGCTCGACGGCGCGGTGGTCGCGATCGGCAACGCACCGACCGCGCTGTTTCGCCTGCTCGAGCTGCTCGATCAGACACGGGCGCGTCCGAGCGCCGTGATCGCGGTCCCGGTCGGGTTCGTGGGCGCGGCCGAGTCCAAAGCGGCGCTGCTCGCGGACGGGCGCGTTCCCGCCATGATCGTGCGCGGGCGGCGCGGCGGGAGCGCGCTGGCGGTGGCGGCCATCCACGCGCTCGCTAGCGATCAGGAGTGACGATGGCCGAGCGCGGCACCATGTTCGGCGTCGGCTTGGGTCCGGGCGATCCCGAGTTGATGACGCTCAAGGCGGTCGCCGCCGTGGAGCGCGCGCGCGTCGTCGCCTTCTTCGCAAAATCCGGCGGCTCGGGCAACGCGCACGCGATCGCGCGCCGTCACATCCACCCAGAGGCCGAGCAGCTGCCGCTCATCTATCCGTACACGACCGAGATCGCCGCGCACCATCCAAGCTATCTGGCGGCGCTGCGCGGCTTCTACGATCAAGCGGCGGCGACGGTGGCGACGCGCCTCGAACGCGGCCAGGACGTGTGCGTGCTGTGCGAGGGCGATCCGCTCTTGTACGGCTCGTATATCTATCTCCACGATCGGCTCGCGCGCGCTTACCCCACGGCGATCGTCCCTGGCATCACGAGCTTTTCGGGCAGCGCCGCGCGCGCCGGCGTGCCGCTCGCCTCGGCCCAGCAGACGTTTTCGATCATCCCCGGCACGCTGGCCGAGCCCGAGCTCGAGAGCAAGCTGCGCCAGGGAGGGGCCGTCGCGATCATCAAGCTGGGCAGCAACTTCGGCAAGGTGCGGCGCGTGATCGAGCGTCTGGGCAAGCTGCCGCAGGCGCTCTACTTCGAGTACGCGACCACCGAGCGTGAGATGGCGTTCCCGCTCGTGGAGAGGTCGGGCGAGCGCTCACCTTCCTTTTCGTTGATCCTCGTGCCCGCGCACGACGGCGAACGCAT
>CAZYWR010000528.1:0-7534 GCA_964651185.1 uncultured Polyangiales bacterium | reverse complement strand
CGCGCGCGAGCGCAATGATATCGAAGCACGCGGCGGCGCGCGCGAGCGCAATGATATCGAAGCACGCGGCGGCGCGCGCGAGCGCAATGATATCGAAGCGCGCGGCCGCGGGCGCGAGCGCAATGATGTCGAAGCGCGCGGCCGCGGGCGCCATGACGTGCAGGGGCGCGCATGCGCGCGCGAGCCAAGCGATGTCGCCAGCTGGATTCGGCGCGCCGCGCTCGGTGTGGGACTCGACGTCGAAGTGCGCGTGGAGCCGCGCCTCGCCTCCCTGGCGGCGACGGGCGAGCGCACCGTCTTCTTGGCCGATCGCCTGTTCAGCCCGCGCGAGGCCCGCCGGCTCACGGTGCATGAGGTGTTCGGACACCTGGTGGTCGCCGCGAACGCGCGCGCGCAGCCGCTTCGGCTCTTGCAGATCGGCGTGGCCGGCGCGTTCGCAGATCAGGAGGGGCTCGCGCTTTACCTCGAGGAGGCGCTCGGGCTGATGTGCGGCGAGCGCCTGCGCACGCTCGCTGCGCGCGTGGTCGCCACCGTGCAGCTCTACGACGGCGCCTCTTTTGGCGAGAGCGCGTGCGCCCTCTGCCGCGAGCACGGCTTTTCGCCAGCTGCCGCGATCGCGATCGCAGAGCGCACGTTTCGCGGCGGCGGCGTGGCGCGCGACGCGGGCTATCTCGCCGGTTTCTTGCGCGTGCGCACCGCGATCCGCGGCGGCTCCGCCACGCTCGACGAGCTGCGCCGCGGGCGCGTGTCGCTCGCCTATCTCGAAACGCTGCGCGCGCTCGAGCGCGATGGGATCGTCTTGCCGCCCGTCTATCGCCCCAGCTTGGCCTTGAGCCGCAGGCTGACGTTCGGCGGCACCAGGGCCGAGACGTCGCCGCCGAGCGAAGCGGCTTCCTTAACGATGTTGGAGCTGACGTAGAAATAGGCGTCGTTCGCCATCAGGAACACGGTCTCCATCTCTTCGTAGAGGTGCCGGTTCATGTTGGCCATCTGCAGCTCGTATTCGAAGTCTGCCACCGCGCGCAGGCCGCGCACGACCACCTTGACGTTCTTGCGCCGACAGTAGTCCACCAACAGCCCGCCGAACGAGTCGACCTCGATGCGCTCCTCGTCGACGCCGACCGCCTCGCGGATGAGCTCGATGCGCTCGTCCACCGAGAACAGCGAGCTCTTCTTCGGGTTATTGAGGACCGCCACGATCAGCTTGTCGACGACCACGAGCGCGCCGCGAATGATGCTCACGTGGCCGTTCGTCAGCGGATCGAACGAGCCTGGGTAGATCGCGGTACTCATGGCTCCGTACCTCCGGGGGCGAACAGGACCACGGCCGTGTCGCCGTAGCGATAATGGGCAAGCACTTGGAATTCGCTGGGCAAGATCGGTGTGCCTCTCGCTCCATGCTCTAGCAGAATGCACGCGTCCGGAGCCAGCGCACCGGCGCGCGCGAGCTCGCCCAGGGCATCGGCAGCTGCCTGCGCCTCGCGGTAGGGCGGGTCAGCGAGCACCAGCGAAAAGGGTCCGCGCCCCGCGAGCGCGGCGAACGTTTTGCCTCGGGTCGCGTCCCCCGCCAGGACCTCGGTGCGCGCTGCTAGCCCGAGCTCGTCAGCGTTCGCGCGGATCAGGCGTGCCGTGCGCGCGTCGCGCTCCACGAACAGCACGTGCGCGGCGCCGCGCGAAAGCATCTCGAAGCCGAGCGCGCCCGAGCCGGCATAGAGCTCGAGCACCTGCGCGTCCGCGATCGCACCGCGCGCAGCCAAGGCCGATGCGATGCCCTCGCGCGCGCGTTCCGACGTCGGTCGCGTCGCCTGGCCCGGCGGTGCGCGCAGGCGCCGACCGCCCAGGGTGCCGCCCACGATGCGCACCACTCAAAACCGAACGTTGGCCTCGAGCAGCGCGACGCCCGTGCCGAAGCGTGGCGAGACACTCACGCGCGCTTGCGGGCGATCGCGCGCGCTCACCAGGAGATAGGTGCCGACCCCGGCGCTGAGCAGCGCGCCGCCGAGAAAGACGTACTGCAAGGTCTCGAGCGTGTCGGCCTCCTTGCACAGCGAGTGCGCGCTGCGCTCGAGGGCGGCCATGGACGGATCGCGCGCCGCGAGCTCGCCGTGCGCCGCCGCGGCACACGCGTTCGACGTACCGCCGACCATTCCCCCGGGGCGAAACTGATGGCGATAGGCGACGTAGTCGCCCGAGTCGTTGATGTTCCTGATGCGCACCCAGGAGTAAATCGTGGCCGCCGCAAACGCGCCGCCCAGGCCCAAGGTCACCCAGCCCGCGATACGACGCGCAGAGCGCCTGCTCGAGCCGCGATCCACGGGCGGCGGCGGGGCGGAGGCGCGCGGTTTTTCGGGAGCGACTACACGGTCCGGGGCCTGCGCCGGTTTAAGCTTGAGCTCGAGCTCGGTGGTGCCGCTTTCTTCCACCAGGGCCAAGCGATCCTCGAGCGGTCCGAGGCCCCCGGCGCGCACGGTGTGCTTGCCCGGGCTCAGCTCCAGCGTCAGGACCCCCTGGTCGTCGAGCGCGCCGCGCGCCTCGCCGTCGACCAAGATCTGCGCACCCGGCACGTCCCCGACGAGGCGGAGCTTCCCGGTCTCAGGCTCGGGCGGACGCGGGGCGGGCACTTCGCTGAGCCGCCTGAGTAGGGCCGCGAGCGTGGCTTCGGCCGCGCTCGCCTTGAGGCGTTGCGGCTCGAGCTGATGCTCCACGACCGAAGTCATCCGACCGGGACCGACGTCGAACGTGTAGAGCGTGAGCTCGTACCCGTGCGGCGTACCCACGACTGTGCCGTACAACAGCAGCTCGACGCCCAGGGTCTTCGCGATCTCGGTGAGACAGCGCGTGTCTGGCTCTTCGCAGCCCTGCGCGAGGCTCATCTGCTCGAGCGACACCTCGCGCTCGCTCAAGGAGTAGGCGCCGAGCTCGAGCGCGCTCTTGCGCAGCGCCGCGGACAAGCGCCGCTCGAGCCCGTCTTCGCCGTCGAGCGATCGCACGCCGAGCACGGCCGCGCTGGTCGCCGCGCGCGCCTGACCCAAGAAGCTCAGCCCAAGCCACACGACGATCGAGAGCCAAATGCACGACTTCATCCGTTCCTCGCGTCGCAACATACTGCTCGCGCGGCAACATTCGCAATGCTTTCGCCCTTGCTCACCGCGATCGGATGTGTCCTCCTAGCGGCCGATGCGGGGCGCACAGCATGAGGTATGTGGCTGCTTTCCGACGGGCCGCCACTATCCGGGTATCGCCGAGCTCCTGATCGAGGCGTTTCAGCAGGTCGAGGGGCTGTGGCACGCGTTCCCTGCGCATGCGCCTTGGGCCGAGCTGCCGCTCGCTGTGATCGACTTCGAGACCACTGGGTTCGATGAAGCGCACGATCGCGTCGTCGAGATCGGCGTCGTGTGCTTCGAGCGCGGCGAGGTGACCAAGCGCGTGAGCTGGCTCATCCACCCCGGCATGGCGATCCCCGAGGCCGCGGTCGGCGTCCACGGCATTACCGACGCGATGGTCGCGGAGGCGCCGCGCTTCGAGCACGTCGCCGAGGAGCTGCGACAGGCGCTGAGCGGCCACTTGCCGGTCGCCTACAACGCCACGTTCGACCGCAAGTTCATGCACGCGGAGATGGGACGCGCGGGCGTCTTGCGCGATCTGCCGCCGGCCGTGGATGCGCGCGTGACGTGGGTGGATCCGCTGGTGTGGGTGCGCGAGCTCATGGTCGAGGAGAAGAGCAAGCGTCTGGGCGACGTATGCGAGCGTCTGGGAATTCCCCTGAACGACGCCCATCGCGCCTGGGCCGACGCGGAGGCGGCGGGCCGCGTGCTGCTCGCGCTCGCCGAGCGCATGCCGAAGAGCTACGCGGAGTTGATTCGCATTCAGGACCAATACGCGGCGCACCAGGAGGCCGAGCTCGCAGATTGGCGCCGCCGCCGGATGTAAGCCCGGCGACGGTCGCGTCAGTCAGGCCGGAAGCTTACCCCCTATGCGGTGCGTATGATGGCAGCAAAGAAGGGAGCCCGATGAAGATCTGCCGTCTGGGGTCGAACCGCGTGTTGTCGCGTACGCGCAACGTAGAGGCGGCGCGCGCGAGCCACGTCGAAGCGGAGCGCGCGGTGTCGTGCGCGAGCCTGCGCCCCACGAGGTGCACGCCTGCGCGCGCCGCCGCCGCGTGGAGTCTGCTGCTCGCGGGGAGCTTGGCGCTCGGCGCGTGCTCGAGCGGCAGCGGAAGTGACGACAAGCGGGCGGCGGTCCTAGACTTCCCCCCGACGCGCATCGCCGTGGAAGCGCTCAGCGACATGCCGAGCGCCGAATACGCGAACGCGCGGCGCGTGGTGGTCAGCCGTCTGCCGAAGGAGCGCGTCGACTACCTGCGCAAGTTCCAGCTGACCGGCGGGCGCGGCGCGGCGATCGCGGGCGACATGGAGATCAACAAGGCGCGCCTCGAAGCCGCGAGCGCGCTCAAGACCACGATCGATCCCTTGCGCGTCGGCGATACCGCTTCTGCGCAGGCCGATCTGGACGCGCTTCTGGCCGAGGTCGCCAAGTACAACGCGGCCGCGACGAGCTGCGATCAGCTGCCCGGCACCAAGGCCGACGACTGCGCGCTCGGGCTCGTGATCATCGAGGTCAAGCGCTGCGAACTGCCGCCGGAGATCGACGCGGGCGCGCCGCTCGATGCAGGCGCACCTGCAGACACCGGCGTGACCGATGCTGGGATCGCCGGCGACGCGGGCGACGCGAGCGCACCAGCGGACAGCGGTCCGCCTTCGCCGATCACGCCGATCGCGTGCGGTGACCGCAACGTGGCGGGCGCGCGCATGGTGACGGGCTCGGTGACGGCCAGCGACACGTGGTCAGGTACGATCTTGGTGATGCAGCAGACGCGCGTCACCGGGGCGACCATCACGATCACGCCGGGCACCCAGATCTACATGGACGTCGACAGCTCGCTCGAGATCGGCTGGAACGGCAACGAGGCCACGATCGTCGCCAACGGTACGCCGGACGCGCCCATCCGCTTCTGCGGCAAGATGGGCGACGCTGGCTACTGGAACAAACTGACGATCGGCGCGAACGTCACCTCCGACAGCGTGCTGCGCAACGTGCTCGTGGCCGAGGCCGGCGGCAGCGACAAGGAGGCCGCGCTCGAGCTGGGCGCTGATATTACGATCGACAACGTGCAGGTGCGTACGTCTGGCAAAGACGGCGTGTGGGCGAGCGACTTCAAGGCGGACAGCCACGGCTTGACGATCGAAGACAGCGCGGGGACTGCGCTCGTCTTGCAAGGCGAGGGAGCGCTCACGCGCTTCCCGCTCGGCGGCGGCTTCCGCAACAACGCGGAGAACGTCGCGCGGATCCGCTTCACCAGCTTGATGGACGACACCACCGCGCACGCGATCGGCATTCCCTACCTGCAAGAGGAAGACATGCTGCAGCGCGGGGGCGCGCTCACGCTCGAGGCAGGCGTCGAGTACCGCGTGGTGCCAGGCAAGGCGCTGCACATCGGCTGGAACGGCTCCACCGCGGGCATCCACGCCAACGGCACGGCGAGCGCGCCTGTGGTGTTTCGCAGCCAGGCCGATAACACGAACGCGTGGATCGGCATGACGTTCGAGCCGAACGTGCTGATCGACTCGAACCTCACCTACACGGAGATCCACAACGCCGGGGCAAACGGCAGTCCGGCGCTCTCGATCGAATCTGCCGTACACGTCGACCACCTGAGCTTGATCGGGAACGCCGTGGGCATGGAGATCGCCAAGTCGGGGCTCGCGGCAGACTCCAAGAACCTGAGCATTACGCAGCCGGCGGCGCGTCCGCTGACCATCGATCCGGACGCGATCTTCACGCTCCCGCAAGGTGGAAGCCTGACCGGGAACATGATCGATCAGATCGATCTGAGCGGCGGTTCGGCGATCGACAAGAGCGGCACGATCAACAACCTCGGCATCCCGTACTACGTCACGGGTACGCTGCGGGTCATCGGCGGCTCCAACATCACGATCGCGCCCGGAACCAAGTTCGTGATGGGACCGGACAGCTCGATCGACGTGGGCTGGAACGGCGGCGTCTCGTCGATCATCGCCAACGGCACGGCGGACGCGCACATCTCTTTCGCGGGCGCGAGCATGGCGGCCGGCTTCTGGTACGGCGTGACGCTCGAGCCCGGCGTGCTGTCGAACTCTTCCATCAGCTACGTCGACTTCGGGCAAGGCGGTAAGAGCGGGGGCGGCGAGCTCGAGCTGAACGTCGACATCCCCGTGAGCAACTGCCACTTCTCGCAGTCGGCCGGCTACGGCATCACCAAGCCCGCGTCCATCACCCACGACTACACGCCCGGCAACACGTTCGACCCCGATCTGATGCTCGGCGCGATCGGCGCGAACTGACCGACGCGGTGACGGTTGGTCGTGAGCAAGCGGGCGGTCGCGTCCGGCGCTTTGGCGTGGGACAAGCGGTCGCGCCTGCGGCATTCCCGATGTCGCGCGCGAGGTCGGCGCGCTCTTCACGCAGGCCGATCGCAGGGCGAATGGCGCGGCAACCGTGACCTTATTCGGTTCGCGAGCGCGTGTTCATGCGAAGATGTGGCCATGCACACGCATTTTCGCCGAATCGCGATCAACACGGGGGGAGGAGACGCGCCGGGGCTCAATGCCGTCATCCACGCGGTCGTGCACGCGGCCGCCAAAGAAGGCATCGAGGTCATCGGGATTCGTGAAGGGTATGACGGCTTGCTCGATCCGCAGGCGTTCCCCGAAGGCGGTTACGTCCGGCTCGAGCGCAGCATGGTGGCGGGCATCTCGCAGCTCGGCGGCACGATCCTCGGCACCACCAACCGCGGCAACCCCTTTGCGCGACCGACGCGTCAGCCCGACGGCTCGTGGCGCGAGGTCGACCGCTCGGACGAAGTGCTCGAACAGCTCAAGCAGTTGGGCGTCGATGCGCTGATCGCGGTCGGCGGAGACGGCTCGCTCGGCATCGCCTGGCGCTTGGCACAGAAGGGCCTGTGCGTGGTCGGCGTGCCGAAGACCATCGACAACGACCTGGAAGCGACGGTGCAGACGTTCGGCTTCGACACGGCCGTGCAGTTTGCGACCGATTGCATCGATCGATTGCACAGCACGGCCGCGTCGCACCGACGTATCTTGGTGGTGGAGGTGATGGGGCGTTACGCCGGCTGGATCGCGCTTCACAGCGGTCTGGCCGGCCGGGCCGACGCGATCCTCATCCCAGAGATTCCTTACGATCTGCAGACGGTCGCGAATCACCTTTGCAAGAAGCCGAATTTCGCGCGCAGCTACTGCATGGTGGTGGTCGCGGAAGGGGCGAAGCCCGTGGGCGGCGAGCTGACGATTCGCGCCAAGGAGGCCGGTCGAGAGGTGCAGCTCGGCGGCATCGGGGAGCAGGTGGCACACGAGTTGGCGCGCCTCACCAAGAAGGAGACCCGCGTCGCCGTGCTCGGCCACATCGTGCGCGGTGGCTCGCCGAGCTCCACAGATCGCAATTTGGGGCTGGCCCTCGGCGCGGCGGCGGTGCGGGCGCT
>CAZYWR010000527.1:0-5601 GCA_964651185.1 uncultured Polyangiales bacterium | reverse complement strand
AGCAGGTCCTTGGGGTGGACCGGCTTGCCGACGTGCGTGGTGAACCCTTCTTCGAGCGCGCGCGTGCGATCCTCGCTGCGGGCATACGCGGTCAAGGCGATCGAAGGAATGCCGCCGCCGAGCGCGGGGTCGAGCGAGCGGATGCGGCGCATGAGGCCGTAGCCGTCTTCGTCCGGCATCCCGATGTCGCTGACCAGCACTCCGGGCCGGAACTGCTGGAGCAACTCGAATCCCTCGCGCGCCGACGCCGCCGTGTACACCTGCGCTCCCGCCGCCTCGAGCAAGGCCTGCAGGAGCTCGCGCGCGTCGGGCTCATCGTCGACGACCAGGACGCGCAACCCTTTCAGCGACTCCGGCGCCTCGCTCGGGAGCTCGCTCTCACGATCATGGATGGGGCTTCGCTCTGTCTCTTCGGAGGCGGGAAACACGGCACGCACGGGGAGCATGATGGAGAAGACGGCTCCGCGCCCGAGCCCCTGGCTCTGCGCCGCGACTTGGCCCCCGTGCAGCTCGACGATGTGGCGCACGATCGCGAGGCCGAGTCCGAGACCTCCCACGCGGCGTGTGGTGGAGCCATCGGCTTGTTTGAAGCGATCGAAGACGTACGGCAGGAACTCGGGCTCGATGCCACGGCCCGTGTCGGCCACGGTGATGCGCAGGGCGGATTTCTCGCGATCGATGATGATCTTCACCGAGCCACCGGGGTCGGTGAACTTCACGCCGTTCGAAAGCACGTTCCACATCACCTGCTGCAGTCGCTCCGGATCGGCGATCAGCAGGCAGGGCTCGAGCGGGGGCAAGAACTCGATGTCGATGCGCTTCGCCACGGCCGAGGGCCGGACGACCTCGATCGCGTCGCGCACCACGGTGACCAGATCAGCTGGCTTGAGGTCCAGGCGGAGCTTGCCGGTGATGATGCGCGAGACGTCCAGGATATCGTCGATGATCTTGCCTTGGGCCAAGGCGTTGCGATGGATCACCTCGATGCCTTTGGCGGCGGCCGGGTCTTTGCTGCGCTCTCGCAACAGAGCCGACCAGCCCACGATCGCGTTGAGCGGCGTCCTGAGCTCGTGTGAGACGGTGGCGAGGAACTCGTCTTTCACGCGGTTGACGCGCTCGGCCGCGGCAGCCGCTTCAGTCGCCGCTTTGGCGGCGGCCTTGTACCGCTCGCGCTCTTCACGCAGGCGCGTTTCCGCCTCCTCGGCCACCGCGCGCGCGGCTTGTTCGCGGACGAGCTCCCGCGCGGTTTGTTCGGCCTGTCGGCGGACCGTCAGGTCGCGCGTAATCTTCGCGAAGCCGACCAGCTGGCCGGCCGCATTGCGCAGCGGGGTCAACACGACGTTCGCCCAAAAGCGCGTGCCATCCTTGCGCAGGCGATAGCCCTCCTCCTCGTAGCGTCCGACTTCGCACGCCGTGCGAAGCTCGGCTTCGGGCCGTCCAGCGCGCACGTCTTCGGGCGTAAAGAAGGTGGAGTAATGGTGCCCCGTGATCTCGGCCGAGGTGTAGCCTTTGATCTTCTCGGCACCGGCGTTCCAAGTCTTCACGTGGCCGGTGGGATCCAGCATGTAGACGGCGTAGTCGCTGATGCCCTCGAGCAAGAGCCGGAAGCTCTCCTCCGAATGGCGCAGCGCTTCCGCAGCGGCGCGTCGCTCAGTATGGTCGCGCGTGACCTTGCCAAACCCGCGCAGCGCTCCGCTCGCGTCGTACAACGCGGTGATGACGACGTTCGCCCAGAAACGCGTGCCGTCCTTGCGCACGCGCCAGCCCTCGTCTTCGACCCGGCTATCGCGCAACGCGATCTCGAGCTCGAGCTCGGGCTTGCGCCCCGCGACGTCCTCGGGAGGATAGAAGATAGAGAAGTGCCGCCCGACGATCTCGTCCGCGGAATAGCCCTTGATGTGCTGCGCGCCGCGGTTCCAAGTCAGCACGTGCCCGCCCACGTCGAGCATGAAGATCGCGTAGTCCTGGACGCTCTCGACCAGGATGCGGAAGGCATCCGCGGCGAATTCCGGACCCTGCTGCGCTGCCTTCGCCTTCAAATGAGCTCCTCTGCGTTGAATCGGGGCGCGTGTTCGGGCCAGCTTTGCAAGGGCCGTGCTCACTCGTAGCAGTCGCGTCGATCAGGCGATCTTCGTGACTGTTCGCCGAGCGTACTCCGGGCGAGGCTAACCAGAAGCCGACGGCACCGTGAAACCGGGCGCTCGAATCCTCGCACATGACGCAAAGTCCGTGTGGCATCGTAGTCCACTTTGCATTTCTGCCTCGGTACACGCCGGTCCCGTGTTGGCGAACGGCCTGGGTCCACCCAAGCTGCCTCCTACTCGGACGCGCCGCTGTGGTCAGCGCCGCTGCGCATTCACGAACAGCGCTTCGATTTCGCTCGCGGTCGCGCCGACGATGGCCAGCGTCTTGCGCCGGCTGTTCGCGCCTCGGATCAGCGTAATGTCGCGGCGGGCGCGGCCGAGCAAGTTGGCGAAGAGCTCGACGAGCGCACGATTCGCTTCGCCCTCGACCGGCGGCGCCGAGAGCGCGACCTTCAGACAGCCGTCGTGGATGCCGACGATCTCGCTGCGGGAGGCGCGCGGTACGACGTGCACCTCGACCAGCGCCTGTCCATCTCGGGTGCTCCAACGCGGCGCCATAGCGACCTCTCCGGGCTCGCGATACAATTCCTACCGAGCTTATGTCGGAGCCGCGACGACTCAAACTGATGGAGGCGCGTGATCAGAGCCTAGGCCGGCCGACCATCATGGACCGCGCGCTCGCGCAGCGTTATGGCGCGGACTACGTGCAGCTGGCGGCATTCGCGATCGACGTGGACCGCGTGCGCGAGCTCGAGGAGCGGACACTGTCGGGGCTCGAACCGGCACGGGGCGCGGGGGCGCTGCCGTTCGCTTGGGAGGTGTTCCTCACGGAAGCCGAGCTCCAGCGTCAGGTGGCCCACGCGCGACGCGACCCGACGCCGATGCTCGAGGAGATGTGCCTCGGAATCCTAGAGCTACCGCGCACGGCGTCGGGAGGCTCGAGTCCGCTCGGCAGCCAGCTCCCCTTCGCCGTGTATACGGCCGTCGAGCGCGGCCTGCTCGATTCATCGCTGCGTGCCTGCTTTGCGACCTGGAAAAAGCCACCACGCGAGCTCGTCGCCGCCATGGAGCAGCTCGAGCGTACCGGGGCGCGCGCCGCGCTCGCCCGCCACTGCTTGGAAGC
This sequence comes from uncultured Polyangiales bacterium, assembly GCA_964651185.1. Taxonomy (GTDB): domain Bacteria; phylum Myxococcota_A; class Polyangia; order Polyangiales; family DASUME01; genus DASUME01. The sequence goes on along the minus strand of CAZYWR010000527.1, from coordinate 2,394 downwards.
TCGCCTCGAGCCGCCGCTCGTCGCCCCCGTACGCGACGCGCTCACGGCGCTGGCCAGCGAGCCGTAAGTTCGGCACTGGCGAAATCGACCGCGGTAGAACTGTGATTCGGCTTGCGTCGCGTGCTCGGCGAGCGATTTGTCCGCCTCGAGCAGATGCCGCACAATGATCGAGTGACGATCGAACATGCCGAGCAGCTCATCGCAGCCATCGAACGTGCGCTCGCGCCACTGCCCGAGGTCCAAGCCGCTCTTCTGTTCGGCTCTCACGCGCGCGGTCGCGCGCGTGACGATAGCGATGTCGACGTGGCCGTGCTGCTCGATCCTGCGAGGGCAAGACGAGACACGCGGAGCGAGCTACAGCGTTTGCTCGCCGCGCTCGGAGTGGAATTGGCGGCCGACCGAATCGACCTGGTCGTGTTGAACGACGCCCCGCCCGCGCTCGCGTTTCAGGTGCTCAAATACGGCCGTTTGGCCTTGGAACGTGAACCGTCTGCACTGCATCGCTTTCGCGTGCGAACGTACGACCTACACGCTGACTTCGCGCCCGTAGAGCGCTTCTTTCGCGAGGTTACCCGGCGGCGGGCACTCCGTGAGGCGGGTCGTGGTTGACGCCGAAATCTTGCGCCGGCGCGTGGACGCGCTGCTCGACTATGGGACGCGCCTGGCGCGCTTCGCGGCGGTCGAGCGCGCGCAGTTCGTCGCCGAGCCCGATACGCATCACCTCGCCGAACGCTATCTGCATCTCGCGATCGAAGCCGCGCTCGATATCGCCAACCATCTGATCGCAGACGCCGGCTTCGAAGCGCCCGAGTCGTACCGCGACGCATTCGCGATCCTCGCCCGACGCGGCGTACTCGAGGAATCGCTCGCGCAGCGCCTTCAGTTGTGGGCGGGCCTGCGAAACATCTTGGTGCACGCTTACCTGACCGTAGACCACGGCCTAACCTGGGACGTGATCGCTCGTGATCTGGACGATCTGAGGCAGTTCGCGGCGCTCGCCGCCCAGCGCCTATGAACGAGCGACCGTCTGACTGTCAGGCGTGGCGGCGCACTTCGGCGAGGGCCCAGAGGGGGAAGACCTTCAGGTAGTTGTCGTAGTGGATGGCGCAGGTCTTGTTGAACACGCCGGCGATGTGCTCGGGCGGGTAGCTACCGTCCTCGCGTTGGCGGTCGATCAGGAAGCGCACGCCCGCCTGCGCCGCGCGCGAATGGGCGCGGCCGCCCGCAGTGAGGCCCAGCAGGGCCCACGCGGTCATCACGGCCTGGCCGCATTCGCTGTGCACGTAGCGCCGTTGGTAGCAGCTCTCGGGCGTCTCGCCCCAGCCGCCGTCAGGCAGCTGGTGCTGCTCGAGGAAGGCGCACGCGCGCCGCACGCGCTCGTGGTCGGCGGGCAGGCCGGCCGCGCGCAGCCCCTCGAGCCCAAACCAGGTGCCGTACGTAAAGCAGATGCCCCACGAGCCCTCGAACGAACCGTCGGAGCGCTGTTGCGCGAGCAGAAAGTCGCGCCCGCGCCCTATGGCGCGCTCGATGCCACGCGCACGGTCGCCTGGATAGCGCTCGCGGTAGCGCGCCAGCGCGAGCATGGAGGCGGCCGTACACTCGACGTACGGGTAGTCGATCATGATGTCGCCGAAGGCGTTGGAGACGTTGAGCAGCTCGAGCCAGGCCGGGCCGCGCGTGGGCTCGTAGCTGGCCCAGCCGCCGCCCGCCGTCTGGCTCCATAGCAGGTAGTCCACCGCGTCGCGCAGGCGCTCCTGCGGCATGGGCGTGGGCACGAGCGGCGCGAGCGCGAGCGCGGCGCGCAAGCCCTCGGCGGTGCAGTCGCTGACGATCCAGGTGTTGTCTTGGCTGCAGAAGCCCCAGCCGCCCCGGGTGGGATCGCGATAGCTCTTTTCGCGCTCGGGCAGGTCTTCGCGGATTTGGTTCTCGTCGATGAAGTGGTGCGCCTTGAGCAGGTTCGCGCGGCAGCGCTCGCGCTCGCCGCTCGCCAGCATCGCCTGCACGGCGAACGCGGTATCCCAGAGCTGCGACGAGTGGTAGCCCTGCATCTTGGTGCCGTCCTCAGCGCGCCACAGATACTCAGGCAGGCGCTCTACGTGACGCTTGAACTCCGCGCCGCCAGGACGCGCGTGGTGCCAGACCCAAAGGTGATAGAGCTTGTTGACGGGGCCGAGGCAGACGTAGTTCGTGTTGCGGTCTTCGGCCGCGACCTGCTCCAGCGTGAAGGCGATCGCGCGCTCGCGAAGGGCGTGCGAAGGGCGCGCTTCGTACGCAGAGAGCACTCGATGCGCGGCTTTCATCAGCGGGCTAAGCGGCGTGTAGTCGTCGCTCGGGGCCACGCGATCGCGCGCGCGCTCCCAGTCGATGCGCTCGTACGGATCCGCGTAAAGCTCT
>CAZYWR010000526.1:0-5531 GCA_964651185.1 uncultured Polyangiales bacterium | reverse complement strand
CGCAACCTTTGCCTGACGTCCCCACGCCGAGCTTCGATGGCGGCGGCAGTCCGGAGACGGCGAGCGCGGCGCTCGACGCTGGGCTCTCGGGCTGGCTCGATGCCCAACCCATCGACGTCGATGCCACGCCGCGCGCCGATGCCAGCCTGACCGGAGCCGATGCTGGCGACGATGTCGAGATCTGCGACGGAATCGACAACGACGGCGACGGCATCGTCGATAACCGTGACGTTCAGCACGACGGCATCTGCGATTGCCTGCGCATCGCCACGCTGGGCCGGCCACGTTTGACCGCCGGCCAGGAAAACGTGTTCGGCAGCTGGCTGAATGCGCGCAGCGACATGGGGGCGACCGCCCTGAACGACGCTGTGCTGACCCCGCAGCTCTTGGCCCAGTTCGAGGTGATCGTCACCGAGGACCTGAGCTTGATCGGCCGCACCTACGCCGACGCAGAGGTCGACGCGCTCGCGGATTGGGTGCGCGCGGGCGGCGGACTCTTGACGTTGATCGGCTACGCCATGCCGGACGAGCGTACCAACGCCAATCTCATCCTGGCGCGCTTCGGCATGTCGTACGGCGCCGACCCTATCCTGATGCGCAACGGCGCCGAGAGCGTGCCGGTGACGACCTGGCTCGGGCCGCACCCGGTGATCGACGGCGTGACCCGCATCGGCGTCGACAACGGCTACGAGGTGCTCGGCAGCGGCACGACCTTGGCGCGCGAAGGCGGCTACGACCTGCTCAAGGTCGAGGAGGTAGAGAGCGGCCATCTGATCGCGTTCGGCGACGAGTGGATCACCTACGACAGCGAGTGGTCGAACCACCCTGAGTATCAGGTCGAGCGGCTGTGGGTGAACATGATCAAATGGCTCACTCCCCAACGCATCTGTCAGGTGCCGGCCCCTTTTCTGTAACGGTGCTGTCTTCGTGGTCGCGTTGGCCCGTGGTGGACGGGGGCGTGCTGCGGGTCGCGCGTCGCGTGATGGCTTCGTGGGTACGTCGCATGGCTTGTGCGGACTTACGCGGTGGTCCGCGATGTTCCGCCGCATGCGCGGCTCCACCGCTTGACGTGCCGCCGCTTTCTCGCGTGGTGGGGTCGTACGATGAGTGCGTTGGGGCGAGGTTGCGCTCCAAGCGCGCCCCGCAGCACGCCCCCGTCCACCACGGGCGTCTCGACGCGTGAAGCCGGATCAGGTTTCGAAACGCATCCGGCTTATAAATGCCGTTGGACTGCTCGCGGCGCGGCCCAATGGCATTCAAAGACGTCGCCTCTCGGACTGTTTGGCGACATAAGCTGCCATCGGCGTGTACTGCGCGAAGCACTGCGCGGGCTACCGGCACGGCGCCCGGGGGAGGTAGGGAGGGGCGCGCCGGCGCGCTTTGAGCGCCCGCGTGGCGCCCCCAATTGCAGTGCCTCCCCGCCAGGCGGAACTCGCAGGGCAGTCTAAGCGGTGGAGCCGCGAAGGCGGCGGAACATCGCGGCCCAGCGCATGCGCCACCCCATGCGATACGACGCACCCGCGAAGCAATCACGCGACGCGCGCCGGAGCGCCCCTCCCCACCTCCCGCGGGCCGCACGAACGCCGCAGCGATGACCGAGAGAACGAGAAGCCGTCAGCGTTCGCGCGGCAAGCGCGCTTGGAAGCGGGCGCCGCTGGGTTGGTTGTCGTCGACCCAGATGCGGCCGCCGTGCGATTGCACCGCGAGCTTCACGAACGCCAGACCGATGCCGCGCCCGAAGCGCTGCTGGGCGCGATCTTCCGTACGGTCGAGCTGCGCGTATTTTTCGAAGATGCGTTCGCGCTGATTCACGGGAACGCCCGGCCCCTCGTCGGCCACCACGAGCGCGATCTCGCGGCCGTCCTCGAACGCCGAGACCGTCACTTTGCCGCCTGCGGGCGTGTAACGGACCGCGTTGTCGATCAGGTTCTCGAGCAGACGCCGCAACAGATCGTTGTCGGCGTCGAGCATGAGCGGATTGGGCGGGACTTCGGCCGCCAGGCTCACGCGCCGCCCCTCCGCGCGCCGCGACATCAGCGCGCACGTCTGCTGAACCAGCTGAGTCACGTCGACGCGCACGAGCCGGAGCGCGAGCGTGGCGTCCTCCGCGCGCGACACGTCGAGCAGATTGTGCACCATGCGCAGCATGTTATCGGCGGCGCTCGCGATCGAGTGCGAGCACTCGCGCACGTCCTCGTTCATCTCGCGCGCCATCGTCAAAAAGCCGGCGTTGGCGGCGATCGCGGCCAGGGGATTCTTCAGATCGTGGACGATCACCTCGATCAGCTCATCCTTCTGCTGCTGCACGCGGAGGATGGCGTCGCGCTGCTGTCGCAAGAGCTCGTTGCTGGCCGCGAGCTCCTGGCGCATGCGCCGGAACTGGAGCAGCGAGCGAATGCGCAGGAGCAGCTCGCCGCGGTGCACCGGCTTGGTCAAGAAGTCGTCGGCCCCCGCATCGATCGCCGCACGCTGGCTGGCGCCGTCGCTGGCCGCGCTCACGACCAAGATCGGTAGGTCGGCACCGTACGCGGAGCTGCGGATCGCTTCACACAACGTAATGCACGACGAACCCGCCAAGATGTAGTCGAGGACCACCAGATCGACGGGATCGCTTTCGCCCAAGATCGCGAGCGCCGCGCTCTGATCCGCGGCTTGCGCGGCGCGGTACCCAGCCGTAATCAATACGGAAGCGATCGCCTGACGCATCGAATTATCGTGATCGACGACCAGCACCCTTTCTTGCACTTCCTGTCCTCCCCTGTTTTCGATCTTACTCTGGTCCGCACGCCGCGCGCCCCAGCAATGCGCCTTGCGGGCGACCTGGACGAACAGGGCGCGCAAGTGCGTAACCGGCTCCGCTCGACGCACCGAATTGGTGGCGGGCTGACGCGCGCTGTCCGGACTGTGTTATTTTCGCGCTCGGGGCGGGGAACAGAATGACCGTGCTGGTGGTGGGCGAACGCCTCGGCGACCGAGAGCGCGCCGTGCGCGAGGCGATCGAGCGAGCGAGCGAACAGGCCGTCTTCATTCCTAGCGTGGCGCTCCTGCGCGAGTCGCTCGAGAGCCACGCGACGCGCTGCGTGCTGGCGGACTCGCTGGTCGAGGTGCGCGACATCTCGCGCGTGCTGCGCGGCAACGCGCGCTGCTTCGGCGTGCCGCTGATCGCGCTGTCCGATCACATCTCGGACCGCGTCATGCTGGAGCTGTACGCGATCGGCGCCGACGACGTGGTGGCCGTGCACGAGCTCGGCGGCCTGACGCGCCGGCTCGCCGCGCTCGCGAGCTTCGATCCGCTGGCGCGTACCGCGCTCTTTCAGGGCTCCTGTCTGCTCGCCCACGCCGACCTCCATCGCCGCCAGGTATTCGGGCGCGTGCTGCGGCAAGCGGGCTTCGACGTATCCTTCGCCGCGACCACGCAGGAGGCGCTGGCGGTCGCGGAGCGCTCGCCGCCGAAAGTGCTGGTCGTCTCCAACACGCTTCCGCCCGAGGGCGGACGCCAGGCGCTGCAGCGTCTATCGGCCGATTGGGTGGGTGAGATGCCGGCCGTGCTGCTCGCTTCGGGACGGCAGTCGGGCTCGCTCTCGCCGCACGGCTGGACCGTGGTGCCGGAAGAGGCACCGCCCGACGATCTCTTGTTCGTGGTGAACGAGCTCCTGCGCCCGCGCGAGTTGCTCGAGTCGCGCGCGTCGCGCCGCATCCTCTACGCCACCATGTGCTCGTTCCGCGCCGCGGGTGAGTTCGAAGGTCGCAAGGGACTGACCTACAACATCAGCCGTGAAGGTCTGTACGTGCGCACCTTCGATGCCCCGCCCAACAAGGGTCAAGTCTGGCTCGAGCTGCGTCCGCCCGGCGCTGCGCGCGCGTGTCACGTGCGCGGTGAGATCGTCTGGACCCGCACGCTCTCGACCGGCGCCCGCGGCGCCGCGCCGCCCGGCTTCGGCGTACGCCTGTCGCCCGAGCAGTGCCCGCCCGCCGACAGCACGATCTACATCGAACAGTACGACCGCATGCTCGGCATGATGGCGCTTTAGATGCACGCAGCGAGCGGCGCCGTCAGCTCTCGCGCCGCATCTCTTCGAGCAAGAGCTCCGACTCCAGCCGCAGCAGGTCGCCGATCAGCACGACCGCGTAGTGAGAGAGCTTCTTGAGTTGCGGCGCGAGCTCTTGAGGATCGGCGCCCGCTTTGGCTTTGGCTTGGATGGTGTCGTAGGTCTCGTTCAAGATCGCGTTCGGCACGCGCATGGACTCGTAGGCTCGGTTGCCGTGCAAGGCGCGGCCCGGCCCCTCGTACCACCCGGAAAAGGCGATGCGCCCGCGGTCTCCGAGCGGCTGCAGCGCCTGAATGTCGTCCGGCGCCTGCGCGGTGCGCGCGGAGTAGACCCAGTCGAGCACGCGCCGTAGCTCGACGATGTGGTTCATCAACACCGAGCGCAAGAGCCCGGCGTGCGAGGCCGGCCAGGTGCGGCCGCTCTTCACCAACGCCAGGTAGTCTGGGAGCGGCAAGGGCCGGCTCATCCAATAGCCTTGTCCCTCGCGACAGCCGCTGTGCATGAGCGCGCGATAGATGGGTTCGGTCTCGATGCCTTCAGCCACCGCTTCCATCCCGAGCACCTGCGCCAACGAGACGTTCGCGTGGACGAGCATCGCGGCCCGCTCCGAGCTTTGCATCTCGCGCACCATCCCCTGGTCGACCTTGAGCGTCGCGAATGGCAGCTGGCGGATGGCGTCGAGCGACGAGTAGCCGGTGCCGAAATCGTCCATCGCGAACTCGACCCCGCGCTTGACCAACCGCCCCACCCACTCGCGCATCGCGCTGCTAGTGCTGAGCGCCGCGGCTTCGGTCACTTCGAGCCGCAGCCGGTCCGCGGGAATGAGCTGGCCGTCGAGCGCCTCTTCGATCGCCAGCACCAGCCCTTCGTGCTGCAGGTCGGAGGCGGACACGTTGAAGGCGACGTGGCCCTCCGTCTCCGCGCTGATCACGCGGTAGTCCTCGAGCAGGCGCGGAAACATGCGGCGCGTGATCTCGGAGATGAATCCCTCCGCCTCGGCGATGGGGATGAAGACGCCGGGCGGCACGATCCTGCCCTCGGCGGTGCGCCAGCGGATCAACGCCTCGCCGCCCGTGATGCGCCCGGTGAGGAAGCTGATCTTGGGCTGGTAAAAGAACACGAAGGCGTTCGCGTCGAGCGCTGCGCGGATCTCGCCGATGGTGGGCGGACTCATGCTCGGGTCCTCCCGGCGCTCACGGCGCCTCCACGAGCGGCAGCGAAATGGTGAGCGCAAGCTGCTCCCGATCGAGATGCAAGCTCCCCCCATGCAGCTCGAATAGACGGCGGGCCGCGCGCTCGAGCAGGCCACCCGCGAACGGCTGCTGCGCGACCGATGGATCCCCGAGCGGCGCCCCGGTCAGTTCGATCGTGATGAATGGCTCACGCAGAGCGCCCCGCGCGCCGACACCTCGCCCGTGCGCCGCGGCGCGCGCCTTCGCGACCGGCTCGCGCGCGCGCTTGAGCCGGAGCTCCAGGCGCCCC
>CAZYWR010000525.1:0-3202 GCA_964651185.1 uncultured Polyangiales bacterium | reverse complement strand
GGTGGCCGAGGTGGTCGACACGTTCGCGCATACGCTCGTGCCCTTTTACCCGGTGGCCGTGGTGTGGCTGATGCTGCGTGGGATCCGGCTCACGCTCTCCGCGCCCCAGCGCCGGGGCATGGCGCGGGCCTACGGCTCCATCGGCTGGTTCCGCTGCTTCCGCGGCTCGCTCGCGGCGGCGCTGCCGCTGTTCGAGCGGGGCCGGAAGTTGCTTACGGCGGACATGCCTGCTGCCGGGCGCGCCGCCTTTGAATACGTGGAAGGATCGGGGCGCATCTTGGGCTGGGACTGGCAGGGCGCGAGCCTCTGTCTGGAACGCGCACAAGCGCTCCTGCAAGCCGAATGTCCGGACCAGCCCGCGCTGCTCACGGTCACCCGTTACATGCTCGGGATATGTTGGTACATGCTCGGCGAGCACGGCCGCATCGCGCGCGACATCGATCGATGGTTGACCGAGGCGCGCGAACGCAACGATCGGCTGGCGGTCGCGCTGCTCACGGGCATGGGCCACGGCTTCGCGCGCCATCTGATGCAGGATGCGCCGGACGAAGCGCTGCGCGAGCTCGACGAAGCGGTGGCCGCGGTCCCGGGCACGCGCTTTTCGTTCGTCGAGTTCGGGCATCTTTTGGGGGTCATCATCTCGCTCTTGTACCGCGGCGGCCCGGCGGCCCACAGCTGGCTCGAGTCGCAGCGGGCGGCGCACGCGCGGCCGCTCCTCTTGCGCTCCCCGACCGCGCGCGAGGCGCTCACGCTCTTTCGCGCGATCGCGGCGCTGCACGCCCACGAAGGCGCGAGCCGTAAAGAGCGCGCTCTCTTGCGGAAGCAAGTGCGCAAGGCGGCGCGCCGCTTGGCGCGGAGCCGCGGGCGCTTCGCGCAGGTCTACGCCAAGCTGCTCTCGGCGCAGGTGCACGTACTCGAAGGCGACCGCGAAAACGCGCTCGCGATGGCGCGCGCCGCGCGCCTGCTCGCCACGGAGGGCTCCCACTATTTTGCCCGCAACTCGACCTATCTCGAGGCGGTGCTCGAGCACGGCGCAGAGGACCCGCGCTGCGAGCAAGTGCGCACCTGGCTGCGCGCGCAAGGCTGGCGCGACCCGCTGCGCTTTCTGCGCATGACTTTGCCCGTGCTCAGCGAGCTCGCGCCGCACCTCCATGCGCCGCGCGCGGAGCGCGGCCTCGTGCTGGACCGCTACGAGATCGTGCGACCCCTGGGCAGCGGCGGCTTCGGCACCGTGGTCGAGGCGCGCGACGTGCACACCGGCCGGCCGCTCGCGCTCAAGGAGCTCGTGTGCACGCACGGGCGCTCGCTCGAGGAGTTCAAGCGCGAGTTCCGCGCCCTGCGCGAGCTGAACCACGCGCACCTGGTACGGCTCGACGCGCTGTTCGAACACGCCGGTACTTGGTACATCGCCATGGAGCTCGTGGACGGCCCGGACCTGCTGTCGTACGTGCGCTCAGACGGCGTGCTCGACCGCGAACGGCTGCGCAGCGCCTTCGCGGGCGTGCTGGAGGGCGTGATCGCGCTGCATGAAGCCGGGCTCGTCCACCGCGATCTCAAGCCGGACAACGTGCGCGTCGGCGCGGACGGGCGCGCGGTGTTACTCGACTTCGGCTTGACCGCGCGCATCGCGGATGCGCACGAGCCGCGGCTCGTCGGCAGCATCGAATACGCAGCCCCCGAACAGCTCGCGGGCGCGCCGCCGAGTCCGGCCGCCGACGCGTACGCGCTCGGCACTTGTCTCTATCAGGCGCTTTCGGGCGCGCTCCCGTACACGGCCGCCACGCCGGCCGAGCTGCTGGAGGCGAAGACGAGCAGCGCGCCCGCGGCGCTCACCGTGCCCGGCCTCGAAGCGCTCGCGGAGCTCGCCTTGCGCATGCTGACGCCCGAGCCGAGCGCGCGGCCCGAGCTCCGGGAGCTGCGCAGCGCGCTCGAGCCGCCCACGCGACGCAGCTCCGTCCCGCGCGCGGCCCTCGCTGCCGAGGAGCCGCGCGCGCACTTCGCCGGGCGCGAACGCGAGCTCGCCTGGCTCGGTCAAGCGTTCGAGCGCACCTGCGACGACGGGCTCACGCTCGCGCTGATCGAGGGCGAAAGCGGGCTCGGGAAATCCGCGCTGATGGCCGAGTTCGAGCGCCGCCTGGCCGGCAACTTCCCCGGCCTCGTGGCGCTCAAGAGCCGCTGCTACGAGCACGAACAGATCGCGTTCAAGGCCTTCGATGGCGCCGTCGATCAGCTGGCCGAAGTGCTGCGCCGGCTGCCGAACCCGAGTTGCGAGGCGCTCCTGCCGAAGCGCGCCGCGCTGTTGGCGCAGCTCTTTCCCGTGCTCACCAGCGTACCGGCGATAGCCCAAGCGCCGAAGAAGGGCCTCCCCCTCGAGCCGGGCGCGCGCCAGCTCGCCGCCATCGCCTGCTTCGTCGAGCTGCTCGAGCGCGTCGGCAAGCAGTGCGAGCTCTTGTTTCTGGTCGAGGACCTGCAATGGGCGGACAGCGACAGCTTCCGCTTGCTGCGCACCTTGCTCGCGCACAAAGCCTCGCTGCCCTTCCTCTTCGTGTGCACCTTGCGCCCGGCCACGGAGCTCGGGGCGGACGCGGCGCGCGAGCTCGAACCGCTGCGCGCGAGCGCCGCCGAGGTGTTCCGGCTGGGCGCGCTCTCGGAAGAAGCCGCGGCCCAGCTCGCGCACGAGCTGCACGGCGCGCCGCTGTCGCCCGCGCGCATGGAGCGCATCCTCCACGAGAGCAAAGGTCATCCGCTGTTCCTGCGCGAGCTCGTCGAGCAAGCGCGCAGCGGCGCGCAAGAGCAGCCTGCGCCCACGCTCGATGGCGCGCTGCGGACGTTGATCGACGGCTTCGATCTCGACGCGCGCGAGCTGCTCTCGCTCACCGCGCTGGCCGGCAAGCCCTACGGCACGCACGTGCTGGCGCGCGCGATGGGCCGGCGCGAGCTGCCGCGCGAGGCCCTGGTCGCGCTGCTCGAGCGCGGACTCTTGCGGCGCTCGGGCGCCGACGCGCTCGACTGCTACCACGACCGCATCCGGCAAGCTGCGCTCGAGCTGCTCGCGCCCGCGCACAAGCGAGCGCTCGCGCAGAAGCTCGCGCAGGCGCTCGAGAGCGAGCGCGGCGTCGACCCGGCCGAGCGCGCGCGCCTGTGGGACGAAGCCGATGACCGCGAGCGCGCGCTGGCGGCCTACGAGCAAGCGGGAGACCGT
>CAZYWR010000524.1:0-1987 GCA_964651185.1 uncultured Polyangiales bacterium | reverse complement strand
TTGGGCGGTGATCGCGCTCTTCGCGCAGGCATCCTGCGCGTAAAACGACGCGCTCGCGCACGCTTGCAAGGATGGGACGCTACAGCCGCTGGGCAGGGCTGGCGCTGAGGGCAGGACAGCTGTCGCAGTGCCCGCCGGCGTCGCGAGGTCGGCTGGCGTGAGGCCGCCGGCCTGACCGTGGGCCCGCAGCACGAGACCGGCGGCAACGCCGCATGAGACGACGAGCCAGACCACACGCCACGGCCGAGACAGTGCGGCGCACGTGGTCGAAAACCGAGCCGTGCGGTGCGGGCGCATACTGGTTTCTGTCTTATTTGCGTCGGCTGACATCGGCGGCCTCCTTCGCGCTGCAGCGAGGGCGTGGTCTGCCCAGCGTTGGGGATCCGGTGCCGAGGCACATCACCCGAACGGGCGACGCGCGAACAAAGCGCAGCCGCTCGTGCGAGCAGGCTGCAGCGCACTGCTCCGAGAACGCCGAGTGGCTCGCGTTCGTTTGGGGTTCCAAGTACTTCGTCGTCAGCGCGAGCGCGCGCGCAGGTTCGACCGTGAGGTCGGACCGAGCACCTAGCTCGCGCCGGCAGCGAAAAGCGCGGAAATCGTAGGACTCAGGCCGTTCGGCGCTCTAGCCACTAGCCGCAGCGCTCCGCGCCTTCGGCCAACGCGGCCGAACGGGAGGTCACGCGCGAGATCAAGATCGCGAGCTCGGACTGGCGCCTAGTGCCGGTCTTGAGGAAGATCTTACGTAGGTGGGTCTTGGCGGTGTTGAGGGAGATCCCGAGCTGATCAGCCGCTTCGCGCAGCGATGGCGTCTTCTCGGTGATCAGGCTGGCGAGCCGCGCCTCGGCTGGGGTCAAACCGTATCCGTCCACAAGGAACGTCGTGCCGTCATGCCGCGGCGCTTCCGAGTGCGAGATGATCAAGATCACTCGCTGCGCCGGCGGCGCCCACGGGTCTCGGCTCGACCTCATGCGCGTGGCGTGAAGCAGCAAGGGTCGCTGGTTATTGCAGCGACGGATCACGAGCTGCGCATCGCCGCTGGCAGTGGTAGCCACGCGCGAGATCAGCCCCCGCAGGCGCTTGCTAGACGAGGCGTCCGAGGCATAGAGCGAGCCGTGATGGAGCCGCAATCCATCCTCGCGCCGCAACAGATCGAAGGCTGCGCAATTGCCATGGATGAGGCGCGCCTCGCGATCGAGGATCATGAGGGGTTGCGGCGCCAAATCGAGGGCCTCTTCGGCCAAGTCTGCGCGCGCCATCAGCCCGCCCAGCTTGCGGGATACCTGCGTGGCCCGCACCAGATGCGGCGCGAGCGCTCGTAGGCGCGAGATATCGTTCGTTTCCCATTCGCCTGCGGCTTCGGAGCGGAGCAGCGAAAGCAGGCCCATGCCGTCGCGATCCATGGCGGTCTTGACGATCGCCGCAGCGTAGAGGCCCTGCGGCCTCCCCCACTCTTGGAAGAGCGCCGAGGCGCGCAGCTTGGGCAAGGGCACCAGCATCCAGTCGGCCGCCACGCTGCCAGCGGGGGCGGGCCGCATCGCTTCCTCGCACCAGTTGTCCTTGACGGTAAAGTCTCGCTGAAAGCGCGTGAGATACTCGGGGGTCACCCCCAAGTGCACGCTGAAGCTCCAGGACGGATCGCCGGGGCGATACAGCCACATTCCGCTGGCCGAGGCCCGAAATGAATCGCTCAAGCGCTGGATCGCGGCTGGCCAGCGGCTCGGCTCGAGGCCGACGTGCTGAATCAAGTCGATCAGCTCTTCCATGTCGGCGCCAACGGACATCGCCCTCGCCCTCTATCCACGGCGTGATGTGCGAACTTAGTACGGTGGCGCTACGGAGGATGCTCCCTCACCCCGCGCGCACGGCTCTGCCCGCGGCCCATGGCGGGTTCTTTGCTCCGCCGACGGCGCTTCAGCCCGGGTGCGACCGATCAGATGGTGCGGCGCTCCCGGCAGCGGGTGGACGCGCGCGGCGTCACGGAGTTCGA
>CAZYWR010000523.1:0-8551 GCA_964651185.1 uncultured Polyangiales bacterium | reverse complement strand
GCGTGCGCGCGAGCTCTCGATCGTCGCGCCGGAGCGAAACGTAGTAGACGCCCGGCCGCGCCGGCCCCGAGAGGGTCGCCTCGATCCGCCCCGCGTCGTCGCTGCGCTGCCGCCGCTCGGACTGCACTTGCCCCGCCGCGTCGATCAGCGCGAGGCCGAGCTCGACGTGGCGCAGGGGCCGGTAACCTCCATCGCGCGCGAGCCCGGAGACCACCACGCGCGCGCCCGGCCCATACGCCTCGCGCTCGCTCGTGACCGAAGACGGCTCGAGCAGCGGATCGCGCGTGAGCCAGCGGATCGCGCGATCCCAAAAGCGATCGTAGGCCGAGGGATCGCCGCCCTTGCCGGCCGTCGGCATGCTCCAATGCCAGCTCGTGTCGGTGCCGAACGCCAGGACTCGCCCTTTGCCGTAGCTGCCGACGGCGAGCACCGGCACGCGCTCGCCGTGCGGCGTACGCGCCTTCGGATGCTCGAGCAGCGCCATACCGCCCTCGTGCACCCCGAGCAGCGCGTTCGCTCCGACCAGCGGTTCGAGCAGGCGAAAAGCCGCCAGGGTCTGCGCCGCTTCAGGGTAGAGCTCGAGCAGCGGATGGTGCACGAGCGCGGCCACCGGCTCGGGCGCGAATGCCCCTTCGATCACGTGCGCGCCGCTCGGGTCGGTGGGCCGCATCTTGACGGGCAGCACCTCGGCCAGCGCGGTCTCGCCGTAGCCACCTCCGTCGAAGCTCAGGCTCCCGCCGATCATGGCGAGGCCCCCGCCTTGCCGCACATAGTCGCGAATCAGCGGCAAGTAAGGCGCCATCTGATACGGTCCGTAATCGAAGTCCTGAAGCAGGATGAGGTCGAAGCTCGTCAGGTGTTGGCGAAACAGCTCGTCCGTCGGAAACGGGATGAGCGCGAGCTCGCTCGGATCCGACATCGTCAGATCGTGCACGCTGCGCAGGATGAAGAACGAGATCAGGTCGATCGAGGGATCGCGCTTCAAAAAGCCGCGCAAGAAGCGCTGGTCCCAGCTGGGCCGGCCCGAGACATGGAGCACGCGCAGGCGGTCGCGCGCGACGCGCACGAGAAACGAGCGCTCGTTGTTTTCCGGCACGTCGTCCTCGCCGTCCACGGCGAGGCGCAAGCTGTAGGCTTCACGCCCGAGCTCCTGCGGCGAAAAGCCTACCTCGAGCGCCTTCGACTGCCCCTCCTCGACGTGGACCTCGCGCACGGCAAGGCTCTTGCCAGCGCGCAGTAAGGTGATCGTCAGATCACGCGCGCCGAGGCCCGTGCTCGCGATCGTGGCGTGCACCTTGGCTTCTCCGTGCAGAAACGCCACCGCATCGGCCCGTACCTCCGCGATCGCATCGTCGCGCAGCGGCCGCGCGTCGGGCACGAACACGCTGTGCACACGCGTCGCCAGGTGCGCCGGGGCGAGCGCCCCGGTCGTGTCTGCGCCGTCGCTCACCAGCACGATCGCGCCGAGATCTTCGGCCTGGGCCAGCTCCTCGATGCGCGGCAGGATCGCCGTCGCCGCCGCCGTGGGCTCGAGCCGCTGCCCGAGCGCGCCGAGCTCGAGCGGCTCGAGCGTGTCGCCCACCGTCAACCAGCGCACCTCGGGCGCGCGCGCGCTCCTGCGCCAGCGCGCCGCCAAGCTCTGCAAGCGCTGGCTGCGCGACGCGCCCTCCGTGGCGATGCCCATGCTGCGCGACACGTCGAGGACCACCGCCAGCTGCCCGGGATCGGAGCGCGCGCGCTCCACCCAACACGTCGGCTGCGCGCCCAGCAGGTACGCGGCCACGCCCCCGAGCCAGCGCAGCGCGATCCGCAGCGCGCGCCGCGCGGGCGGCACGCCAGGCAAGCGCGAGCCGAGCACGGCCAGCACGAACAACCCGAGCCCGAGCGCCACCACGACCGGAAGCCCGCCCGGCACGCCCCAGCCGACCTGCCACGCCGTCACGACGCGCCCGCTCACGCGCTCTCCCCGCGCGCCATCACGGACGGCCCGCTCGCCTGCGCAGGATGAACGGCGCGTGCACTTGGTCGTCTTTGTAGTCGAGGCACAACGCGTACATCACGAGGTTCACGCCCAAGCGCACCGCACGCTCGCGCTGATCACCGCCGAAATCGCCGCGCGCGAAGGCACTCTCGCCTCGCTCCTCGCGCGTCCATAAGCCACCGAGGTCCTGGCGCGTGTACACGATCGCGGCGCGTCCGGCGTGCACGATCGCCTCCAGCGAGTCTGTGCCATCGAGCAGGTAGAAGCTGCGGAAGATGGTGTGCGAAGCCGGCAGCCGCTCGAGCCGCGCACTCGGGAAGGCGCGCGCGAGCTCGCGCCGCACGCTGCCGTCGAAGCTGCTCGCCTCCGGCGCAGCGTCGTCGATGATGACGAAGCCGCCGTACTCCACGAAGCGGCGCAATCCCGAGAGCTCCCGCTCACTCAGCGGATCGAAGCCGCGATCGGAGCTCCAGTAGAGGAGCGGGGTGCGAAAGATCGATGGGTCGTCGAAGCGCGTAAGCGACGGCTCGAGCACGGTCTCGATGCTCGTGCGTTTTCGGACCTCCCAGGCGATCCGCTCGGCGGCTTTCGCGCGCCCGCTCAGATCGGTCGCGGGCGTTTTGCCGACTTGCACGCGCCGCACCTCGATGCCCTCGTTGGCGCCGAGCGCCGACGCCGAGCGCCACGCGCACGGCGAGAGCGCCCAACACACCGTCCACGACAGCCACGCGGCGCATAGCGCCCCTCGACCGCGCGCGCGTCGCCGCTGCTCGTGCCCTCTGTCCGCGAACCGCATCGAACTCGAACCTAGTAGCATGCTACCGAAGAACGCTCGCGCGCGCTCATCTCGTCCGAGCGGGGGCACGCGGCCGGGTTCCGGCTACAATGGCGGGCATGAGCAGTGCGCCCATCCCGCTGTTTCCGAGCGTCCAGGGCGGGAGCGCGCGCACCGCGCTGCGGGTCGGCGACGAGACGCTCGATTACGCTGGAATCCGCACGGCGTGCGCGCTGTTCCGTCAATCGCTCGCCGAGCTAGGCATAGGCGGCCGTGATCGCGTCGCGCTCTGGGCGCACCCGGAGCTCGACAGCACGCTCGGGCTCATCGGCAGCGTGAGCGCCGGCCTGACCACCGTCCCCTTGAACCCGGCGCTCGGCGAAAAAGAGCTCGCGCACATCCTCGCCGACGCCAAACCGCGCGCCGTCTTCTCCGTGCATCCGGAGCGCGACCGCGCGCGCACCCCCGGTCTACCGGTGCACGGCTTCTCTTCGCCGAACCGCTCGCTGGTCGCGCATCGGGGCGAGGCGCGCGGGCCGGATGAACCGCTGCTCGTGCTCTACACGTCCGGCACCACCGGCGCGCCCAAGGGTGCCGTGCTCAGCGCGCGCAACATCGCGGCCACCTTGGACGGTCTGCAGCAGGCGTGGGCGCTCGACGAACGCGACACCATCGTGCACGCGCTGCCGCTCTTTCACGCGCACGGCCTGGTTTTCGGGCTGTTCGGCGCGCTGCGCGCCGGCGCTTGCCTGCATTACCTGCCGAAGTTCAGCCCGGAAGCAGTCGCCCACGCGCTGTCGACGACGCGCGGCGTGCTTTATGCCGTACCGACCATGTATCACCGGCTGATCGAGGCGGCCGCGCGCGACGATCAGGTACGGCAGGGGCTCGCCTCGGCGCGCCTCTTGGTCTCAGGCTCGGCGGCGCTGCCGGCGCGCGATCACGCGCGCGTCGAGGCGCTCACGGGGCAGCGTCCTTGCGAGCGTTACGGGCTGAGCGAGACCATGGTCAACGCCGCCGTGCGCCACGATCGCGAGCGGCGGGCGGGCTACGTGGGCGAGCCGCTCCCGGGCGTGGAGATCAAGCTGGTCGACGATCAGCGTCAGCCGATCGCTGCGCGCGACGACGCCAGCTTCGGCGAGATCGCGGTGCGCGGGCCCAACGTGTTCCTCGGTTATCTGAACCGGCCCGAAGCCACGCTCGAAGTGCTCGACGCAGAGGGCTGGTTCTACACGGGCGACCTCGGCACGCTCGCGCCGGACGGGTACCTGCGCATCGTGGGCCGCAAGAGCACCGATCTGATCAAGACGGGCGGCTTCCGGGTCGGCGCGGGCGAGGTCGAAAGCGCGCTGCTCGAGCACCCGAGCGTGCGCGAGGCGGCGGTGATCGGCGTCCCCGATCCGGACCTCGGCGAGCGCATCGTCGCCTTCGTGGTGGCGCACGAACCTGCGCCGAACGCCGCCGCGCTGATCGAGCACGTGGGCGAGCTGCTCGTGAAGCACAAGCGCCCGCGCGAGATCCGCTTCACCTCCGAGCTCCCGCGCAACGCGCTCGGCAAGGTACAGAAGAAGCTCTTGAGCTCGCTGCTCTGACTGCGCCGAGCAGACGCCTCAAGGTGACCGGACTGACGCTGCAAGCAGACAATCCTGCCGTTCACCGGGAAGCGCCGACGTCAGGATCGCTGCACCCCGAGCAGCTGCTCGGGGGTCTCTCCCGCGCTCGGCGCGAATACACCGCGCTCCGTGAACACGGCGTCCACGAGCCGCGCCGGCGTCACGTCGAACGCCGGATGGCGCACGCCGATCCCGTCGCCCACGATCGTGGTGTCGCCGATGCGCGCGACCTCGTCGCGGGCGCGCTCCTCGATCGGGATGTGCGAACCGTCCGGCGTGCTGAGATCGACCGTGCTCCAGGGCGCGGCGACCGTGAACGGCACGCCGTGCGCGCGCGCCAAGACCGCCACGCCGTAGGTGCCGATCTTGTTCGCCACGTCGCCGTTACGAGCGATCCGGTCGCTTCCCACCACCACGAAGTCGATGGCGCTCCGCTGAAAGAAGTGGCCCGCCATCCCATCGGTAATGACTTCGACCGCAATGCCATCGCGCGCGAGCTCCCAAGCTGTCAGCCGCGCGCCTTGCAAGTACGGCCGCGTCTCGTCGGCCAGCACGCGCACACGCTTGCCCTGCGCGTGTGCCGCCCGGATCACGCCGAGCGCGGTGCCGTATCCGCCCGTCGCGAGCGCGCCCGCGTTGCAGTGGGTCAAGATGGTCGCCCCTTCCGGCACCCGCTCGGCCCCGAGCCGGCCCATCTCGCGACATGCGCGCACGTCTTCGCGGTGGATCGTCTCCGCTTCGCCCAGCAGCGCGCGATAGCGCTCGTCGGCGCCCCGCGCGGCCACTGCGCCGGCCGTGCGCGCCATACGGGCGATCGCCCATGCCAGGTTCACGGCCGTAGGGCGCGTCGCGCCCAGCACGCGCCCGGCGATCCCGTTCGCCAGGAGAAAGCTCTGCGCGTCCCCGCGCTCTAGATGCGCCTGCAGCGCCAACGCGTACGCCGCAGCGATGCCGATCGCGGGTGCCCCTCGCACCACCATCGCGCGAATCGCGTGCGCGACTTGATCCGGCTTTGGATAACGGTGATAGATCACCTCGGTCGGCAGGCGCCGCTGATCGAGCATGACGACTTCGTGGCGTTCGGGATCGAACTCGATCGCGAAGTAATCCGCCTCCGACAGCGGCGCGCGGGGCAATTCGTGGCTCACGTCTCCTCCAGCACGCGCTTGAGCACTTCGTTGACCAGCCCGGGATTGGCAGACCCTCGCGTGGCACGCATCACCTGGCCCACGAAGTAGCCGAACAGCTTCTGGTTCCCGCCTTTGTACTGGACGACCTGCTTGGCGCTCGCCGCGATCACTTCGCGCACCACCTGCTCGATCGCGCCCGTGTCCGAGACCTGCGCGAGCCCGCGCGCGGCGATGATCGCCTCCGCGCGCTGGCCGCTCTCGCGCATCGCCTCGAACACCTCTTTGGCCATCTTGCCGCTGATCGTGCCGCGCGCGATGAGCGCGATCAGCTCTGCCACGTGCTCGGCCGGCACGGGGAAAGTCGCTCTCAGGCCTTCGCTCGTCGCGTAGCGCAGCACTTCGGCTTGCACGAAGTTGGCGACGCGCTTGCCCGCCACCGCCGCCGGCTCGCCGCTCAGCTCCGCGGCACGCCGCGCCGCGCTCTCGAAGTAACGCGCGATCACCGGATGTCCGCTCAACACCGACGCATCGTAAGCCGTCAGCCCGAGCTCGGCCTGAAAGCGCGCACGCAGCGCCGCGGGCAGCTCGGGCACGCTCGCCAGCGCGCGCGCATAAGCGGCCTCCTCGATCGCGATCGGCGGTAGATCGGGGTCCGGAAAGTAACGGTAGTCGTGCGCCTCCTCTTTGCTGCGCATGCTCAAGGTCTTGCCCTGCGCCTCGCTCCACGTGCGCGTCTCTTGCACGACCTTGCCGCCCTGCGCGAGCACGATCTCCTGACGTCCGATCTCGTATTCGATGGCCTTGCGCACGAAGCGAAACGAGTTGATGTTCTTGAGCTCCGTGCGCGTGCCGAGCTTCTCTTCGCCCAGCGGTCGAATCGACACGTTGGCGTCGCAGCGGAAGGACCCCTCCTCCAGGTTGCCGTCGTTGACGCCCGCGAACATGAGGATCTCGCGCAAACGCCTCAGATACGACTCGGCCTCCGCGGCGCTCCGCAGGTCGGGCGCGCCCACGATCTCGATGAGCGGCACGCCCGCGCGATTGAAGTCGACCAGCGTCTCGTTCGATCCGGCGGCGCCGTGGAGGTTCTTCGCGGCGTCCTCCTCGACGTGCACGCGCGTGATGCACACCTCGCGCTCTTGTCCGTCGCTCTCGATGCTGAGTCGCCCGCCGGTGTTGAGCGGACGATCGAACTGCGAGATCTGATAACCCTTGGGCAGGTCCGGGTAGAAGTAGTTCTTGCGCGCGAAGCGGCTCGCGCGGTCGACCGTGCAGCCGAGCGCGAGACCCGCGCGCACGGCGAGCTGCATCGCGTGCTCGTTCGGCACCGGGAGCGAGCCGGGTAGACCCAAGCACACCGGGCACACCTGTGTATTCGGCGGTGCGCCGAAGGCGGTGCTGCAACCGCAAAAGAGCTTCGACTGGGTGAGCAGCTGGGCGTGGACCTCGAGCCCGATCACGGCTTCGTAGCGGACGGATGGGACGGCCATAGGCCGGCTTTATAGCGCCCTGCGGCGGCTCGGTCGCGCACGCGGCTTCTCGCCGAGAATGCGAGTGAGTATGATCGCTGACGGGGGGACACGTGACGGGGGAAGCTGGGGGAAGCGCGCCCGAGGCTGCGCCGCGGGTGCTGGTCGTCGACGACAGCCCGACTTTTCGCCGCACCATCGGCGGGATGCTGGAGCGCGCCGGCTACCGTATCGAGACCTCGCCCTCGGGCGAAGACGCGTTCCAGCGCTGCTTCGACGAGCACTTCGACGCAGTCGTGTCCGACATCACGATGGCAGCGCTCAGCGGCGTCCAGCTTTGCCGGCTTTTCAAGAGCGATCCGGCCACCAAAGACATCCCGGTCGTGCTGCTCACCGCGGCCGACGATCCGCGCAGCCGCTTCTGGGGTCGCAACGCGGGCGCCGCCGCCTACGTCGCGAAAGAGCGCGCGCGCCAGGATCTGTTGCCCGAAGTCAGCCGCGTACTGCGCGAGCACCCGGCCACGAGCACGACGGTGCGCGCACGCGGCGGACGGCGCGCCCAGCCCATGGAGCGCCTGTCGCAGGTGCTCGACGATCTCCTGTTTCGGGCCGTGGTGTCCTCCGAGGTGCGCCGCCTCATCCACCACACCACCGACCGGCTGCAGTTCAGTGAGCAGTTCGTGCACATCGCCGCCGAGGTGAGCGACTACTCCTACCTGGCCTTGTCGCTCCACCACCCAGGCGAGATCAGCTGCGTCGTGCACGCGCGTGCGCCCTGGCCAGTGCAGCCCGGGCCGCGCACGCTCGAGGCGCTCGAGCTTCCGCCCACGGCCGTCACGGAGATGAAGCTCATCCAAGAAGACGCGCCGCTGCTCGGCCCGGACCCCGGCATCGAGGTACGCGACCGCGTGCGCTTCCCGATCGACGCGGCCGGCGAGATGCTCGGCACCTTGGTCGCGGTCGGACGCGACAAGCGGCTCGGCGGTCACGATCGCGTGACCCTCGAGCTGGTGGCGCGCGAGCTCGGCATTCTGGTGAAGAACCTCTTCCTGCTCGAGGAGACGCGCCGGCTCGCCAACAACGACGGCCTGACCGGGCTGCCCAACCGCCGGCGCGCCTCCGAGCGGCTCGAAGTCGAGGTGCTGCGCTCGCGCCGCTATCGCAACCCGATGGCGATCGCGCTGTGCGACGTGGATCACTTCAAGCAAGTGAACGATCGCTTCGGCCACAACATGGGCGACGAAGTGCTCGTGCACGTGGCCAAGGCGCTTTCGGCGGGGCTACGCCAGGTGGATCTGGTCGGGCGCTGGGGCGGCGAAGAATTCCTGGTGATCTTGCCCGAGACCGATCTCGCCGGCGCGCGCATCGTGGGCGAGCGCCTGCGCAAATCGGTCGAGAGCCTGCCGCCCTTCCGCGACGGTCCCCAGCTCGTCAGCTGCAGCGTCGGCATGGCCTCATTCGAAGGCGACACCAGCACCGCATCATTCGTCGATCGCGCCGATCAGGCGCTCTATCGCGCCAAACGCGGCGGCCGCAACCGCGTCGAGATCGCCTAATCAGCGCGTTTGCGTAGCCGCGTCGCC
>CAZYWR010000522.1:0-1622 GCA_964651185.1 uncultured Polyangiales bacterium | reverse complement strand
TCGGCCTCGTCAACCGCGTGACCGCGTCCGACCAATTGTTGCGCGCGGCGCAAGAGACCGCGCAGCTGATCGCGCAAAAGGCGCCGCTCGCGATCCGCCACGCCAAACGTGTGATCGGGGAAGGCCTCGACAATGCGCTTTCGGACGGGAACGAGCTCGAGCTCGAGGCCTTCGTCGAGTGCTTCAAGACCGAGGACCGAGCCGAAGGGATGCGCGCCTTCCTCGAGAAGCGCGCGGCGACGTTTCGCGGGGTGTAGCGGGCTACGTACCGCCGTGCGCGACAGACGCAACGAGAACGCGCGCCCCGCGAGCGCCGGAAGCGTGCGGATCTGATAGGCTGCCGCGCGGAGGCAAGCTCATGTTGCGCAGCATCGTCACCACGCCGGATGCGCCGGCGGCGATCGGCCCTTACTCGCAGGCGATTCGTGCGGGACAGTTCGTGTTCCTTTCGGGCCAAATCCCGCTCGACCCCGGGACCGGAGAGCTGGTGGGCGGCGACGACGTGGAGGCGCAGACGGCGCAAGTGATGCGCAACTTGGGCGCCGTGCTGCGCGCGGCCGGGGCGAGCTTCGAGCAGGTGGTGAAGACCACGATCTTTCTCACGGACCTGACCGACTTCGCCGTGGTCAATCGCGTGTACGGCGCCCACTTCGAGGGCATCGCGCCGCCCGCGCGTGCGACCGTGCAAGTCGCGGCGCTGCCGCGTGGCGCGAAAGTCGAGATCGAGATGACCGCCTTCGTGTCCGGGTAGCCCGGTCGCGTTCGTCGCCGGCGGCGCTCGCGCGCAACACGGGCGGGTCACCCTGCATCTGCGCATCTCGTGGCGGACGCTCGCTACAGCGCGCTCTCGGACTCCTGCCGCGTGCGCACAACACGGGCGGGCCACCCTGCGTCCGCGCATCTCGTCTCTACAGCGCGCTCTCGGACTCCTGCCGCGTGCGCTCCAGAGGGCGGCGCCGCGGCGTCGGCGCGCGCAATCCGTGCTCCAGCGCCGGCTGTTCGCTCTCCGGCACCTCGGCGAGCCAGCGCACGCTGCCGCCGCTGAGCAGCGCGACCGGCACTCCGTCGCGCAGCAAGATGCGCGTGCTCGGCTGCTGCGGGACGCGCGGGCCGGGGGTGAGGATGCCGGCCAAGTTCAGCGGGTCCGACGCGCTGATCGCGACGAGCTCGCTCCGCGCGGGTTCATTGCGCAAGCGCCGGAGCCGCGTCACCGCCTCCGGCAGCGCGAACTGCTCGCCGCCGAAGTTCGCCACGAAGCGTCCCCCCCGCACCTCGCCCCGCGCTTCGAGCTGGCGTAGCACGCGCACGAGCTCGCTCCATGACACGGGCGTGTTTTCGCGCTCGAGCAGCTTGCGGAACACCACGCCCCAACGGCGCAGCAAGCTGCGCGCCGCGCGCTCAGGATCGGGCTGGCTCGCTTCGAGCAGCGCATAGCGCCCGGGCTCCACGCTGCGCGTGTGCGTGTCGCCGAGAAGAGCGCGCAGGCCCACGAAGCCGTCGCTGGTGATGAGCCCGAGCGCCGCGAGCTCCCCGAGCGCGTCTTCGACTTGGGCGCGGTCGAGCGCGCGCTCACGCGCGATGTCTCCGACGAAGCTCGCGCCGCGTTCGGCCAGGTGCGCGTG
>CAZYWR010000521.1:0-2357 GCA_964651185.1 uncultured Polyangiales bacterium | reverse complement strand
TCGGCGGGCGACAGCGCGCCGGCCGCGCTGCTCTGTGCGTCCGGAGGTGCGCTCGGCGCGGGCTCGGATGGCTGCGCGATTCCCGACGGCGCATGCGCGAGCCAAAGCGCGATCACCGACGCGAACTTCGCCGCCTTGCTTCGCGCGCCAGCTGCCGAGCTGGCGGTTCGCCTGCGGGACCCGTGCATGTGCGCGTGCAGGAGCGCATCGCATCACAGCGCCCCCAGCGAAGGCAAGCGCAAGTACGCGGGCAGGCCGCCCGAGCCGCGCTCCATCTACGATCGTCAGCGCGCGCCGCGTGTATTCGATATCTCTCCCGCTGAATGGGATCACGACGCTCCCCTCCCCGACGCCACAGCGCCGAAACGACGCACCTGCGTCGGCCGCCTCGGGTTCCGCGACGGCGCAAGCGCGCGGCGCGCCTTCAGCGCCGTGGTCGCGCGCGGGCGCGCGTCTTCGCACGTTTGGCGCGCGCCTTGTCGCTCGGAAAAAGCGCGAGGTAGTCGAGCGGCTCCATCTCGGGGGCCTCGACTTTCGCGGGCAACGCGTGCGCGGAAAGCGCGTGCCTGAGCCCGGCGAGCGCTTCGCCCACCTCGCCGTACTCGGGCTCGTGGCTCGCGATCGCGGCGTGCAGCGCCTTCGCGGTCGGCACGCTCAGCACGTCTCGACTCGCCACGTCCGCGTAGCTCGCACCGAGCGCGTCCGGGCTGAAGGCGTGCGCGCGCACCAGATCGACGCCCACGCGCAGCGCCGCATCGGCCGCGAGGAGCCCGTCCTCGATCAGCACGACGGCGGGCTGAAAGTAATTGTGGAAGGCGAACACGCGCGGGCCGAACTGCGCAAACACGGCGCTCGGCTCGAGCCGCTCGAGGTGGATGAAGATGCGCTGCCCCACTTCGACCTTGGGCACGCCGCGCGCGCTCTCGAGCAGCGCCGCGGCGTCGTCGTCGTAAGCGCGCGCCAGCTCGAGCACCTCCGCGAGCAGCTCGAGATCGATGCGGCCCGAGCAAAGATCGCAGTACAGCGAGTACACGAACGCGTCTGCCTCGGCGTCGTCGCCGAACATCACCTCGTCGTAGGCCTCGCGGAACGTCGAGCGCGAGGCGAGCAGGGCCGCCAGCTTGTAGCTGACCTGATCGCGCAGGAAGCGAAAGCGACCGCGCAAGAGCCGGTTCAAGCTCGGCTTGAGCACCAGCCCATCCCATTGGATGCCGTCGAGCGCGAGCTTCTCCTCGATGACCTTGCGCATCTGCTGCGGACTTCCGGAGAGGATGTAGAGCCCCTGGGGCGCGGTCGCACACAACTCGCGCAAGAGCGCGCGCGCCCCCGGATAGGCCACCTTGTCCTGCGCCTTCTCGAGCGCTGCGCGGAACAGCCCCTTCAGCGAATCGAAGTCGGTGCTGAGATAGGTCTTGTCGAGATCCCAACGGTAGACGGTGCGGGCCGGCTGCCCGCGAGGCGTGGCGTCCCTCACGCGTCGAAGCTAGCCCGCCCATGCGCTTCGGGCCAAGGCTCGGCGGCGGGCGCCAAGCACTTGCACACACGCACCTCGCCGCCCCTCCCGACCCAGGGGGTCGAAGGTCGCGCCCGAGTCGGGTTAAGATTGCGCGGATGCATCCATCTTTGCCGATCCCGCAGGTGCCGGTCGACGTGCTGGTGCTGGCCGCGCACGCACCCGAATTCGTCGGCCTCCGACCCCATATCGGCGACGGGCTCAACGGCAACATCGGCGCGCTGTTCGTGGTGGCGAAGACGATCGGAGTGGGCCTGGCCGTGGCCGGCGCGGCGACCGCCCAGCGCATTCAGCAGCTGCGCCCGCGCGCGGTGGTCGCCCTCGGCAGCTGCGGCATCTACCCGTGCGAAGTCGAGTACCAGCCTCTCGACGTCGTCATCCCGAGCCGCCTCCACCTGTTCGATGCCTCGGTCGCCGCCGGCAAGGCGGCCTTCCCAGAGCCGATGCAGACCGCGCTCGAGCCCGACCCCGCGATCACGGCCGGACTGCTCCAGACCGCCGACCGCCGCTGCCGGAGCGCGCCCGTGGCGACCACGATGGCCATCACCACCGACGACGCCATCGCGCGCGCGGTGTACGGGGCCACCGGCTTGGAAGCCGAAAACTTGGAGCTGTTTCCGATCGCCCTCGCCTGCCGCGCCGCGGACGTGCCCTTCGGGGCCGTGCTGGGCGTCACCAACATGGTCGGCTCGAGCGGCCGCAACGACTGGCGCCAATACCAACGCGACGCCGCGATCGTCGCCGCCGAAGTGGTCGTGAGCTGGTTGCGGGGCGGTGCCCCGGGTGTCAGCGCGCGTTAGCCGCCTCGCGGTTGGCGCCGCACGCCTTCGAACCTGGCCACGAG
>CAZYWR010000520.1:0-5033 GCA_964651185.1 uncultured Polyangiales bacterium | reverse complement strand
TGATTGCACGCGATCTCGAGCGCCGCTCGTGTCCACCTGAAGAAGATGGAGCAGGCGTACGTCACGGTGTTGTCTCACGGCGACCGCTACGCGCCCGGGGTGGTCGCGCTCGGCCGCTCGCTCGAACGCAGCGGCACGTCGCGCCCGAGGTTGGTTCTGGTCACGCCCGATGTACCGCGCCCCGCACGCGATCGGCTGAGCGGCGAGCGCTGGCTCGTGCGCGAAGTACCGCCGATCGAAAACCCCAACCCGCGCGCGCAGCCGCTCTTTGCGCGCTTTGCGAAGACATTCACGAAGCTGCGCGCGTTTTCGCTGTCCGACGTGGAGAAGGTCGTGCTGCTCGATGCCGACACGATCGTCATGCAGAACGTGGACGAGCTCTTTCAGCGCCCGAGCCTCGCGGCCGCGCCCGATTACATTCGGCCGGATCGCTTCAACTCAGGCGTGCTGGTGCTCGAGCCGAGTACAGCCACGTTCGCGCGCATGATGGAGGCGCTGGCCGTCAGCGAGAACTACGACGGCGGCGACCAAGGCTTTCTCAACGCGTTCTATCCTGATTGGTACGAGTGCCCGGCCGCGCATCGCTTGCCCGCGGCGTACAACATGCATCACTACATCTATCAGTTCTTGCGCGCGTTCCCGCAGGTCGAACCGGAGCTCGAGCGCGAAGCCAAGATCCTCCACTACTCCGTGCAGAAGCCCTGGCGCTCTCGCGCCACGCTGACGGGCGGCTCGGAAGCGTGGTGGACGACGTACTACGGCGCGCTGCCGGTCCGAGGCAAGCGCCTGCGGAGGCGCCTGCACGGGTTGGAAGATCGCTTGTTCAACGGAGTGCTCCGAACCCTGCTCGCGCCCCCTTCCCGCCCGCGCGCGTGAACGGCGCGGCCCTTGGCGCCACGAGGGCTCCGAGCGGGTCGGAACCACGAGGAGCGGGCGCCTATCGTCGCCAGAGGACGTCAGGCCTCGGTCCAGGCCGAGATCGTCATGCCCGCAGTGCGCAACCGCTCCACCAAGGACTCGCCGAGCGCAGCGGCCGGCGTGAGCACGCCACCGGGCGAGCTGAGCTCGTCGCGATCCTGGGCGAGACACAGCGCCGTCTCCGCCACCATCTTCGCGGTCTCGCCGTAGCCGGGGTCGCCGTCGCTGGCCACGCGCGCGCGCAAGTGCTTGCCGCCCACCGTGCCGTAGAGCTCGTGCGCGAACGAAGCCCCGGCGCGCTCCTGCTCGCTCGCCCCCTCGCCGGGCTGCGGGAGCGCGCGTCGCAAGAGGCCAGTGGGCGCGAGCGCACCGGCGAGCTCGGCCGCGTTGATCGCCAGGCTGAGCCCGAGCGCGCGCGCCATTCCCGCGGCGCCTTTGCCCGTCGACATCGCCTCGCGGTAGCGAAACTCGTCGCCGTACGCGAAATCGAGCAGCGCGTTGGTGCGGTACACGATGCGTACGTTGGCGGCGGCCATCAGGAACGGCCCCGTGAACAGCCCCGCCCGCGCCTCGTACCCCGGGCCGCGCTGTTCGCCGCGAAACATGCCGCCCCGTCGCCGCGCCTCGGGAACGAGCGCGTACGGATCGAAGAGCACGCGCCGCACCTCCGGATCGGTGCGGGCCTCCTCGATCAAATGGACGATGCTCGCCATCGTGCCGCCGCTCAGGCCCACGCCTTTGGCGTGTGGCATGCGGATGATGGCCAGCGCGTTCACCTCCTCGCTCGGCATGCCGTGCAGCTCGCGCGCGTGCTGCTGCAGCACGTAGGTGCCGAGGTCCGAGGGGATCGAGTCGTAGCCGGCGCTGTGCACGATGCGCACGCCGGCGCGCGCCGCCGCGCCGTGATGCTGGGCGATCATGCGGCGGATCCACTGCGTCTCGCCAGTGATGTCGCAGTAGTGGGCGCCGCGTTCGACGCACGCCGCCACCAGCTCGGAGCCGTAGCGCGCGAACGGGCCCGCGGTGCTCACGATCGCCGTTGCCTCTTCGGCCAGGTCGCGCAGCGCGGCGGGGTCTGCGCTGTCCGCCGTGCGCAGCGGTAGCTCCGACAGCGCAGCGTCGATCGCGCTCAGCCGCTCGCGCAGACGCGCGAGCTTATCGCGGCTGCGCCCGGCGATCGCCCAGCGCAGTCCGCGCTGGTGACGCGCCAGATACTCGGCCACCAGCTGGCCCGTGAAACCGGTGGCCCCGAACAGCACGAGCTCGAACGGACGTTGCACCATCATCGGCTCCTCACGACGAGTCTGAACGATCGAACCGCGCTACCATGGCCCGCGGTCCATTTCGGAGCCCGCGCGATCGCGGGCTCTCATCGCCCTGTTCACTGGCGGAGCGTCCGGTGCAAGGCGCGCAGCGTATACATTGGCGAGCCAGGTTTCCAAAAGGAGCAGCGCATGTGGAAGGAGTTCCGCGAGTTCGCGTTCAAAGGCAACGCCGTCGATCTGGCGATCGGCGTGATCATCGGGGCCGCGTTCGGCAAGATCGTGACGGCGATCGTGAACGATCTGATCATGCCGCTGGTCGCGCTGATCCTGCCGAGCGGCGAGTGGCGACAGGCGTCGATCACCTTGGTCGAGCGCGATCCGCCGGGCCCGGAGGGCGACGTGCGCTTGTTGCTCGGCGACCTGGCCTCGGTGGTGGTCGACTTCTTGATCGTGGGCTTCGTGCTGTTTCTGGTCGTGCGCGGCCTCAACCGACTGAAAAAGCCCGCTCCCGCTCCCGCCGCCGCGCCGAGCCAGCGCCAGTGCCCCGCCTGCCTCGAGAACGTGGCCTACCGCGCGACGCGCTGTAAGTTCTGCACCTCGGAGCTGCCCGCGCTCCAGGCCTGATGTGGGGGCACATCGCTTCGGATTTACGCGCTCGGCCCATTCGGGTTACGATTAAACTTCGCGAAGTCGCGCCGGGGCGCCGCCTTCGTGTGCGGGCTGCGCGCTCCCACGGATGTCATGAGCGACGAAGACCAACGACGTCATCCTCGCGTTGCCACGCGGCAGCCTGTCTGGGTCGAAGGCCAGGACGTGCGGGTCTCCGCGGAGGCGCACAACATGAGCAAAGGCGGCATGTTCGTGGTGGCGGAGGCCAACGCGCCCGCGGTCGGCAGCACGCTGCAGGTCAAGTTCGACGACCCGCACGAGGGCGAGGTGGACGTGCGCATGGAGGTGGTGTGGCGCAACGAGAGCGGCGCCAGCGCGAAGCTCGGGCTGCGCGTGCTCGACTCCACCGACATGGAAGCTTTCGAGCGCGTGGTAAGCCGGCACGTCGCCGCGAGCGATCGCGAGCCGCGCAGCGGGCCACCGAAGCACTCCGAGCCGGCGAGCGCACCGGTCGCGCCTCGCCGGCCGCCCGCACACGAATAAACGCATCTGACACTGTACAGTTGGCTCGCGGTTCGTGCTAAGCCGCGGCATGCCTCGCGCCACGTCAGCCGCTCGTTCGCGCACGTCAGCGCGCGCGTCGACATCCGCCCGTTCGCCTGCGCCAGCGCGCCCCTCGACCTCCGTCCGCTCGCCCGCGCCAGCGCGTCCGTCGACATCCAGCAGCTCGCCCGCCCTGGCGCGCGCGCCGCGCAGCCCCGGGCGTCGAAAGAACGGCTTGCCTGCCCGCGAGGAGCTGGGCGCGGAGCGCATCGAGATCTTCGGCGCGCACCAGCACAACTTGGCGATCGATCACCTGGTGGTGCCGAAGAGGCAGCTCGTCGTGTTCACGGGCGTGAGCGGCTCGGGCAAGTCGAGCCTGGCCTTCGACACGCTCTATGCCGAAGGCCAGCGCCGCTACATCGAGAGCCTGAGCGCCTACGCGCGCCAGTTCCTGGGGCAGCTCGATCGCCCGCAGGTCGAGAAGCTGAGCGGGCTGTCGCCCACCATCGCCATCGAGCAGAAGAGCGCGTCGACGAATCCGCGCTCGACCGTGGGGACGATCACGGAGATCTACGACTATCTGCGCGTCTTGTACGCGCGCGTCGGCGTGCAGCACTGCCACGTTTGCGGCAAGCGCGTGAAGGGCCGCACGACCGATGAGATCGTGCGCGAGGTGCAGGAGCTGCCCGAGGGATTGCGTCTACTCGTGCTCGCCCCGCTGGTGACGCATCGCAAGGGCGAATACCGCGAGCTGTTCCAAACGCTGGCCGGCCGCGGTTTCGCGCGCGTGCGCGTGAACGGCGAGATCCACCGGCTCGACCAGGTGCCGGCGCTCGACAAAAAGCGCAAGCACACGATCGAGCTCGTCGTCGATCGCCTGGTGTTGGCCGAGCGCGAGCACACACGGCTGGCCGAGAGCGTGGAGGCTGCGTTGCGCGAGGGCCAGGGCGAGGTGTGCATCGAGGACGAGAGCGGCGCGCGCCCGCCGCTCGCGTTCAGCGAGAAGAGCGCCTGCTGCGGCCAGAGCTTTCCCGCGCTCTCGCCGCAGTCGTTTTCGTTCAACAGCCCGCTCGGCATGTGCAGCGCCTGCCACGGGCTCGGCGTGCGCATGGAGGTCGATCCGGAGCTCGTGATCCCCGACCCCAGCCTGTCGATCCGCGAGGGCGCGATCGCGCCCTGGCGCACGGCGGTCGAGCGCGGCGAAGGCTGGACCTTCCGTATCATCGACGCGATGGCGCAAGCCTGCGCGGTCGATCTCGACACGCCCTTCGGCAAGTTGCCGAAGAAGAAGCGCGACCAGGTGCTCTACGGCTTGGGCGAGAAGCGCATCAAGGTGACCTGGGGCGGCGAAGGCACGGACACGCAAGGCTCCTGGGGCATGCGCTTCGAGGGCATCCTCAACAGCCTCATGCGCCGCTACCGCGAGACCAGCTCCGAGCCGATGCGCGAGCACTACGCCAAGTTCATGAGCGAGCGCGCGTGCGACGTGTGCGACGGCAAGCGCATGCGCCCCGAGTCGCTCGCGGTGCGCGTGGCGGACCAGAGCATCGCCTACGTGACCTCGCTGACGGTCGCGCGCGCCTACGAGCACGTGCGCGGGCTCGAGCTCCGGCCCCACGAGCGGCGCATCGCCGAGGGCGCGCTGCGCGAGATCGAGCGGCGGCTCTCGTTCTTGCTCAACGTGGGGCTCGACTACCT
>CAZYWR010000519.1:0-9983 GCA_964651185.1 uncultured Polyangiales bacterium | reverse complement strand
GGGTGCCTGCTGCTCTCGTCGACACAGGTGGCGGCTCAGGCTGTCGTGAATTGGAGCGCGCCTCTGGGATGTCCATCGGCCGCTGAGGGGCGGAGCGAGATCGCGCAGCTCCTGGGACGGACGCTCGCGGAGGTCGAGGCTGAGCTCTCGGCGGCGGTGCGAATTCGTCGCGTCTCCGCCGAGGCGTTCGAGGCGCGAATTTCGCTGCGAACGGGCGGGCGATCGAGCGAGCGTACGTTGCGCGACCGAGATTGCGTCGTGCTGGCGCACGCGGCTGCGGTCGTGGTCGCCCTGGCTGTCGATTCGACGGCCTCGACACGCGCGCCGCTGGGGGAGCGCACGGGCGCCCACGGCGCGCGATCCGCGAGCCGGCGGCCAGCGACTCCCGCGCGAGGCGCTGAGGTCCCCGGCGGCTCCTCCCCTGCGCCCCAGACCGCGCAGCCAGCGCCAGCTCCTCCGCCTTTCGCGCTGCCGCCCGGGCGCGGGCCGGCCACGACCGCGGGCGAAGCGCCGACACCTTTGGCAGAGACGAACTCGACTTCGGCGGGGTCCGCGACGGACGCGAGCCGCGCTGCGAGCACGCGTGTACCCGAGAGCGCGCAGCCGGCTTCCACTGCGGCCGCCTCGCAGCTCCCGAGAGAGCGCGCGCGGCCTTCGAGCGAAGCCGAGCATCTCACTGCACAGCTCGCGGCTGCGGCCGTGTTGGTGCTCGGCACGCTCCCACACGTCGCGCCCGCGCTGTCGACGGCGTTGGGGGTACTGGGTCGCGGCTGGTGCGCCGCGCTGCGCGTCGCGTACGCGCCGCGGCAGCAGGCTGCCTTGCGCGAGCTGGGAGGGGTCGGCGGCCGCCTGGCGTTGCTCGCCGGCGCTATCGATGGGGGGCTTCGCCTGCGGCTCGAGAGGTTGGAGATCCCATTGCGGCTCGGTGCCGAGCTGGGCATGTTCGATGCGCAGGGCGTGCGGGTCGTCGAAGCGCACCGGCAGCGACGGTTATGGTCGGCTGCATACCTCGGCAGCGGCGTGACCTTTCCGTGGACGCGGCGTTTCGCGCTCGGCGTTCGGCTCGAAGGCTTGCTCGCGCCCTACCGACCGGCGTTTGCCGTGCGCAGCAACCTCGGTCGCGAGTATACGTTCTTTCGGCCGGAGCTGTGGGGAGCGCGAGCGTCCGTCGAGCTCGAGCTGCGCTTGCCTTGAGTCGTGTGGCGATTGGCGAGACGAGTGCTGGCCACACGCGTCGCTACATCGGGTGGGCCTACGTTAGGTCGAGAGGCGCAGCGCGAGACCGACGTCGAACAGGGCCGGCGGGCGCTTGAGAAGATCGAACCCCAGGCGAAACTCTCCGCTGCGCTCTCCATAGTGGCCCGAGACGAAGAGCTCAAAGCGCAGATGAGTAAGCAATGTGTAAGTGTAGTCGAAGCGTGCGATGTACGAGCGATCGGAGAGGTTGCCCAAGGCCGACAGCGTAAAGGAGTGCAAATCTGCCTTGAACGGTGCGGGAAAGCTCATGAATACGGCCCCGTAGTGCTCGCCCAGATAAAAGAAGCTCACGGGGCTGTGCAATGCTTGCGGATGCGGCAGGATGAGCCCCGGGTAGAAGTCCGCATTCGGGTAGCCGAGGGTGTTGTAGAAGTACTCAGCGCCCAGCGTGAAGGTGTCGTTGTCGTTGTACTTACAAGAGAGGCTGAGGCCGGCCGCGGCTTGCCAGCGATATCCGAGCACGCGATACACCGGGAACACCGCAGCGACCAGTTGCTTCACGGCTGCGGTCTGCTCATCGGTCGTTTGTCCGCTTGGGAGCTGTGCGGGCGTCGCGTCCGGGCGATACCCGACGCGGTCGATGTTGCTCGCATCGACCAACGCGAACTCTCCGTAGAGATCGAAGGGGCCCAGACCGAGCGATAAGTCGGCGGCGTATTTGGGCTTGCCGTGGCGCCGCAAGAACGCGCCCAGGCCGAGCTCGCTCGGACCGAGCACAAACTCCGCGCGAGCCGCTCCGGCGATGTCCGACAGGCTCGGCGTTCCGCCCTCGTTCTCAGTCACGGCGTACGCATAGAAGTTCCACGCCAGACTCTCGATCGGCAGGTGCACCTTGACCATGGTCGTGCCAGTTCGGGCGTCGAACAGATCGAGCGGATTGCGCCGGCGCGTGTGCAGAAAGTCCGCCGGCATCCAGAAGCGCGCAGTGCCCCAACGTACGTGCTGGCGGCCAGCCGTGATGAACAGCGTCTTTCCGAGATCGAAGCGCACCCACAGCTGATCGAGGTACACGCGCGGGGCACTGGTCTGCGGGCTCACGAGCGAAGAGAGAGCCGCGCTGCCCGAGGTGCCGCTGAAGCCGTAGGTGCCCGTGCCTAACGTCTTCGCGTCCGGGACTGCTGAGGTCGAATCGGGGAGCGTGGGATCATACGTCATGCGACCGAGCACGAAGCCGCGCACACGGTCGTTCGGACGCGCGTCGAAGAAGACGTCCAGCAGGGAGGGCATTCGAAAGCTGTAGTCAGCCACGCGCTGCTTCTCGAGCGCGGACGCCTGCGTGCGCAAGTACAAGAGGCCGCCGATCGTGAGCGGATCGGCGGGTGCGCGCTGGAGCGAGAGCACCGGGCTGGCGGGCGCGCCCAAGATCGCGGCGTCGCGTGCGTCGGAACGTGCAGGCTCTGGGGCCGTACCTGCAGCGTCCGAGCGCAGAGCTCCCTCCGAATCCGGGGCGTGAGCTGGCGCTGTCGCGAGATCCCGGCTCGTCGTGAGAGACTCTTGCGCGACGGCGGGTGCACCAAACAGCTCGGCCTCGCTCGGCTTGGTTTGCGCGATCGCCGGTCCGCTCAGCAGACCAGAGCTCAGCGCCGCCCAGAGCACGCGGGAGCACGGCGAGAGCGGAGAGCGTCGCGTCATGAGCTCCGCGTCAGGTGCCGACTAAGACTGCTGCTGCTCGACATGGATCACCCTCACGGCGCTGGCCGGCGCCCGCCCACGAGCCCACACCGCCGTGCGGACCGCCCGCTGAGACGGATACATCGTCGTCAGGTACGCGAGAGCACGCGGCGAGCATTGTCGTAGGTAGCGATTGTATTCGTATCACGATACAATCGTATTCGCAACGCCCGGGCGGCGACGGAGCAGCAGGCCTCGCCGTCGAGTGCGGGTTCTTCCGCGCTCGTTGGTCAAGTATTCGTAACGTATGACAAAAGAAGTTGTGCGGGGGGCCGCCGCTCTAGCGGTACTCCTCTGGATCGAGGCCTTCCCAGAAGTCGCAATCCGCGTCGGCCCGCACGCTCTCGGCCTCCACGTCGAGCGTTTCGGCGAAGACGAAGTGTTGCGCGGACTCGCTGTAGAGCGGCCAACGCAGCCGACCATCTCCGTTCGGCTCACCGGTCGCAGCGAATTCGGACCAGGCGCCCTGCATGGCTTCGACGACGTTCGCGAGCAGCGGGATCGGGGTGGTGAGTAAGAAGCTCCAGGCCGTGCTAGGCGCGCCGATCAACACGTAGTCGAGATCGAGGGAATGAGCGGCGGGCGGAACGGCGAACTCATAAAGGTAAGTGCGGCTCCCCTGGGCCGTCGCCCTCCGGATCAAGGCGCGCGTGGGGCAACGAAAGACGTAGTCCGTCATGAGCCGTATCCAGGCCGCGTGCGCCTGCGTGTCCATCTCGGGTCGGTACTGGGCGAGGATCGCGTCGGTGTTCTCGGTGAAGGCCTTGCGGACTAGGTCCGTGAAGCCGGCTACATCTTCGGGGGGCGCCAGATTGAGCGAAAACAGCTCCCATTCGTCGGCGTTGGTGCCGATGATGAACGGCGCGGGCTTGCCCTTTCCAGCGCGGAGCAGCTCGATCGGCTTCGCGGGAATGAAATCGCCGTCCACGTGGGGGACAAAACCGGTCGCCAGCAGACTCAACGCACCTGCGAACTCCGAGCTCTGGAATTGCGGGGCTACCCAGCTCACGAGCGCGTCGACCGGAAGCGCGCGCAAGCAGGCGACCGGATCGGAGGCTTGGT
Source organism: uncultured Polyangiales bacterium (assembly GCA_964651185.1). Classification (GTDB taxonomy): domain Bacteria; phylum Myxococcota_A; class Polyangia; order Polyangiales; family DASUME01; genus DASUME01. Next base: position 5,993 of record CAZYWR010000519.1, on the reverse strand, counting down.
CGCCGCAGAGCGCTGCGATCATCGCGCTTGTGTGGGCGACCATCTCTTCTTTGGTCTTGGGGCTGCCCGCGAAGTCGAGCGCGAAGCCTGCGCGACTTCCCAAGCACGCGCCGCTTTCGAGGATGAAGCGCTGTGCGAGCGCTTCGCTCCCTCGCGCGAACATATGGAGGCACGCGCTCATCGCACCGGCGGACTGTCCGAACAGCGTCACGTTATGGGGATCGCCGCCGAAGGCCGCGATGTTCTGCGCGATCCAAGCGAGCGCAAACTGTTGGTCGCGCAACCCCATGTTGCCCGAACTCACGCCGAGCGCCGCATCGAGGCTTGGATGGGCGAGAAATCCGAGCGCGCCGAGCCGGTAGTTCATCGTCACGACGACGCTGCCGTGGGCTTCGCTCAACGAGCGAGCGTCGTAGGCGCCGCTGCCACCTGCGCTGAAGGCGCCGCCTGGAATGAACGCCAGCACAGGGACCGGTCCCTGAGGCAAGCTCGCCGGAGCATAGACATTCAGCGTCAGACAATCTTCGTCCGTGTTGAGCGCGAACACGGCCGTCTGAACATCGAACGGTTGCGGACAGCTCGGGCCAGGCGAATCGGCGGCGCGCGTACCTTGCCAGGGCTCGACCGGCTGCGGAGGTGCAAAGCGGTGCGTGCCGAGAGGCGGCGCAGCATAGGGAATTCCCAGAAACTCACGGGTCGATTCAACCAGCGAACCATGAATCATGCCACCGCTGACTTGGAGGGTGAGGCCCGTGGAGACGGGCGCGCCGCCGTCCGCGACCCACGACGGCGACGCATCGATCGCGGGCGAGCCGCTCAGGTGCTCGGCTGCATCCGCACCGTCCTGCTTGGGGTCAGGCTGGCTCGCGTCCGCGGCGCTCGATGGCAGGTCCGTCTCCGATTGGACGCCTGCGTCGGACAGACCCGCCGACGCCGCAAGGTCATGGGCGTCGGTCGCGCCGCACCCGAAGAGGGTGACGTGCGTGAGGTAAGCGACCATTGTGGGCGCCGCCCAACGTGGGGTAGGGGCTCGCCTTCCAGCTCGTGCACGCATTCCGCCTCGCAGGCCCGCCGACGCGCGACGGTTCTTCCTTTGAGCGAGGGGAGCTGGTCCGATCCGTCATTCTTTTTTCGCGCGGGGTTTCCGCGCGGCGGCGGGGAAACGCGAGGACGGTGCGGGGCGCGCTCGCGGGGAGCACAGCCTGAACGGGACCCGTCACTCGGAGGCGGCGGCCGGCGGGGAGAGCGCGTCCACGCTCGCTGCGCCGCCGCGCGTCGACGCGGACAGGGCGCTCTGCGGGGCGAGAGGCGCGCTTCGGCTGAGCTTCTGCAGCTCCGGCATGACCTCGCGCGCGAAGAGCCGCATGTTGCGATCGCTCTCTTGAAACGGCATGCCTGCATAGCTGAATGCGCCGACGAAGTGACCGTTGCCGATGCGCTTCTGTGTCTCCACGATCGTCTCGTAGCAGCGCTCTGGCGTGCCCCAGACTTGGAGCCCGAGGAAGAAGTCGAGCATCGCGTCGAAGCCGCCGCGCGAGGTGGCGACCGCCTGCATGCGTCCGTATGACTCGTAGCCTTTGATCTTCGCGAGGTGATCGCCGATCAGCTCGTAGTGCTTGACCGTCGACTTCCAATAGCCGCCGATGTACTCGCGCGCCATCGCTTCGGCGCGATCCGCGCTCGGGTCGCAGAACACCCAGCCGGCGCAGATCGGCGCTGGAGGCGCCGTTCCGTTGACCTCTCGCCAGGTCGCCTCATACACGCGCAAGTCGTCCGCCACTTGCTCCCAGGGTTTTTGCGGGATGATCAGCATGCCGAGCCCGAGCTGGGAGATCACGGGCACGGACTCCGGCGAAACCGCGGCCGCGTAAGAGCGGCCCCTGAAGCTCTTCCAGGGCTTCGGGCGAATGTCGCGCCGCGCTTGCTTGATGTACTTACCATCGAACTCACAGTAACCCCGATCGAGCCCAGTAAGGATCATCTCCGCAGCTTCGGCGAAGCGGTCGCGGCTCTCCGCCATCGCCAGACCGAACCCCTCGAATTCGATCCTGCCCACACCGCGGCCGATCCCGAGGATGAAGCGCCCGTTCGAGACGTGGTCGAGCACCGAGATCTGCTCGGCGACGCGCATCGGGTTGTGCCACGGCAGGACGACTACCATCGAGCCGAGCTGCACGCGCTCGGTAACGCCTGCGAGATACGTCAGGAACTGCAGGGTGTCTGGACACATGGTGTAGTCGGTGAAGTGATGCTCCACCCCCCACAGTGACTGGAAGCCGAGCTTCTCAGCCTGCAGTGCGAGCGCGAGGTCGTCACGCCAGACGTCGCGGTCGCTCCTCGCCTGATCGGGGTTCTGAAAGATCGTGAGCTGTCCGACGTGCATGGTCGCTCCTCGGGGTCTGTCGGGCTTGCGTACCAGCTCGGCGCGCGTGCGGCAACTTGTTTTGATTACAAAACGAATACAATTGCAGGCGCGCCGGGGCGCGCTGGACGAGGGCGTTGTTGACGCTGCGACATGAACGTACTACGTATGTATTCGATTGGCAGGCGTGGATCGGTGGCGATTTTGCCGGCGCGGCGGGCGAGGCGATCGCGGATGACTGGGGTGTCGCGCATGGCATTTCAAGACGGCGACGCGGGCACCACGTGCTCTCGGGACTGGATGCGAGGAGCGCTCGCTCGACTGCTGGGGGTCGCGCCAGCGCGCGTCGACTTCGCCACGCGCTTTCGGGAGCTCGGATTGGGCTCGCGGCAGGTGCTCGAGCTCTTGGCGGCGATCACCGAGCGCACCGGCGAGGCACTCTCGCCGACCGTGGCGTGGGAGCACCCGACCCCCGAAGCGCTGCTGCGCTATGTGGAGCGGCTCGCCACGGATCGGAGCGCGGGCGCATCGCCACGTCAGGGCCAAGCGGCGCCCTCCGCGGCCGAACCGATCGCCGTCATCGGCATGGCCTGCCGCCTGCCGGGCGGCGTGCGCTCGCCACGGGATTATTGGAGGCTCTTGTGCGACAAGCGCAGCGGCGTCCTCGAGGTCCCCGGAACGCGTTTCGAGCTGGCAGACTGGTTCGACCCCGATCCGAGCGCGCCTGGCAAGCTCAGCACGCGCTGGGCGGGCCTGGTGGACGATATCGATCGCTTCGATGCGGAGTTCTTCGGCATCTCGCCGCGCGAAGCGCGCCAGATGGATCCCCAGCAGCGGCTGATGCTCGAGCTCGTGTGGCGAGCGCTGGAAGACGCCGGCCTCGATCCCGCTGCGCTCCGCAATTCGCCGGTGGGCGTGTTCATGGGCGCGATGTGGAGCGACTACGCGCGGCTGATGCACGGCGACGCGCGTAGGATCGATCCCCACACGGCGACCGGACAGGACACGTCCATTATCTCGGGGCGCGTCAGCTACGTCTTGGGGCTCTCCGGGACGAGTCTGACTGTCAACACGGCGTGCTCCTCGGGCGCGGTAGCGATCCACTTGGCGATCCAGAGCTTGCGCGGCGGGGAAACGACGATGGCGCTCGCGGGCGCGGTGAACTTGCTGAGCTCGCCGGAGAGCACGGTGATGATGAGCAAGTTCGGCGCCATGAGCCCGGCCGGTGCGTGTCGCGCGTTCGACGCCAGCGCCAATGGCTACGTGCGAGGCGAGGGCGGTGGGGTCTTGCTGCTCAAGCCGCTCGCGCGCGCAGTCGCCGATGGCGACAGCATCTATTGCGTCATCCGCGGGAGCGCCACCAACAACGATGGGTACTCCAACGGGCTGACGGCGCCGAACCCGGCGGCGCAAGAGGCCGTCGTGAGGAGCGCGTTGGCGGCCGCTGGGGCGGAGCCCGAGTCTGTCCAGTACGTCGAGACGCATGGTCCAGGTACGGTCCTGGGCGACCCGATCGAAGCCCGCGCTCTCGCCGCCGTCTACGGACCGCCACGCGATCGAGAACAACCGCTCCGCATCGGTTCTGCGAAGACGAACCTCGGCCACCTGGAGGCGGCAGCCGGCCTCGCCGGCGTGATGAAGACGGTACTCGCGCTCGAGCAGCGGATGCTTCCGGGCAATCTCCATTTCGAGCAGCCGAACCCGCACATCCCCTTCGAGGAGTTCCGTCTAAGGGTGCAGACGCAGCTGGAGAGCTGGCCCGGCGCCCCCGAGCACGCTCGCGCGGGCGTGAGCTCGTTCGGCTTCGGGGGAACCAACTGCCACATCGTGCTCGAGAGCGCGCCGAGCGGCAGAGGCGTGTTGTTGGCGCTCGCCGCGGACAGTCCGAGAGCGCTGAGGCGGCGCATCGTGGCCGCCTTGGATCTGCTCGCGCAGGCGCAGGGCTGGAGCGAGGTGGCCGCGCTATGCAAGCTGATCGCGGAGCGTTGCGCGACCGGGACGTACCGCGCCGCGTTCTACGGCGAGTATGTCGAGACGCTGATCGCCCAGCTGACCGCGGCGCTCTCGTCGAACTTCGCGCCGCACAGGGCGCCGGGAGAGCGGGCGAGGCTGGTGTTCGTCTGCTCTGGACAAGGCGCGCAGTGGTTGGGCATGGCGCGCTCGCTCTTGAGCGGCGAGTCTGCCTACCGGACTGTGATCGAGCGCTGCGATCACATCGTACGGGAGCGCTACGGCTGGTCGCTCATCGACGAGCTGGTGGCGGATGAGGCGCATTCGCGGCTCGCGCAGCCCGAGGTCATCCAGCTTACGCTCGTGAGCATTCAGATCGCGCTGGGCACGCTCTGGCGGAGCTGGGGAGTCGAGCCGGATGCGTTCCTCGGTCACAGCGTGGGCGAAGTCGCGGCGTGCTGCCTGGCCGGCGCTCTCTCGATCGAGCAAGCGCTGTGGATCGTCGGTGAGCGCGCGCGGCTCGTCAGCGACAGCGCGCGGCGCGAGGGCGGCATGCTCAACGTCAACGTGCCGGAAGGGTACGGCGCGAATGAGCTGCGAGAGCTGGCGCCCGACTTGGAGGTCGGCGCGTACAACAGCCCGCGCAATCTGGTGCTCTCTGGATCGTTGGACGCCGTCGCGCGCGCGGAACGGGCGCTGATCGCCATCGGAGCGGGCTGCGATCGCGTGAAGACGACTTACGCCTCGCACAGCGCGCATATGGACCCGCTGCTCGCGCCGCTGCGCGCGCGATTGCAGGGGCTCGCGCCGGCTGACGGGAACATACCCGTGCGCTCGACGGCGCGTCCGGGTTGGTTGTCGGGCAGCGAATGCGGACCGGACTACTGGGCAGACAATCTCCGTCATCCGGTGCGTTTTCAGGACGCCATCGAGGAGGCGGCGGGCCGCGAGGACGCGCTGTTCGTCGAGCTCAGCACGCACCCTCTGCTGCTCAAAGCCATCCAACAGACCCTGGCCGGCAGAGGCTGCACGACCTTGGCTTCCTGCTACCGAGGTGAGGATGAGCGGCGCAGCATGCTGGAGGCGCTGCGCGAGCTCTACTACGCCGGGGCCGCGATCGCTTGGTCGGAGGTCTTCGGGAGCGCCGTGGGCGCGGTGCCCGTGCCGGCGGCACGCCTGGCCGAGCTCGAGCAGGAGTTCGCAGACGAAGCCGCGGGCGAGCAGACGGCGACGGACGTGCGTCTGCCATTCGTGCTCTCCGCGCGCAGTGAAGCGGCGCTTCAAGCACAGGCGCACGACCTGCACGAGTACCTGCTTGAACGACCGGGCCTCGCGCTCGCGGACGTGGCCCACTCGCTCGTCGCCAGGCGGGCCGCGTTCGACACGCGCGCGGTGCTGGTCGCGTCCTCGCGCGGCGGACTGTTAGGCGGGTTGCAGCAGCTCGAACGAGGCGAGACACCGGCATGCTCGGTGATCGGTCACGCCAGCGCGGTCCACAAGCTCGCCTTCGTCTTTCCAGGCCAGGGCTCGCAGTGGGTGGGGATGGCGCGGGAGCTGCTGGGTCAGTCCGAGGTGTTTGCGAGCGAAATGCGTGCGTGCGAGGAGGCCTTGCACGCGTTCGTTCCTTGGTCGCTCGCGGAGGTGCTGCGCACCGCGGACGCGGAAACTCTCGAAGACCTCG
>CAZYWR010000518.1:0-2170 GCA_964651185.1 uncultured Polyangiales bacterium | reverse complement strand
GCTTTAGCGATGAAGAGACATATCTCATTCGAGAGGGCTTGGACCTCGAAATAGCGCTGCTGATGGTGGTGGGCGTGCACGCGCTCGTGCAGGTGGCTGGCGGCCTCACCGGTCCGCTCTATCCGCTCACCTACGTGCTGGTAGCTTTCGTCGCTTCGTTCGCCGCCAAGCCGACCGGCGCCGTCTTGGTGTTCGCCGCGGTCGGGTTCGAGGCCGCGCTCTACTTTTGCGCGGAGCGCCACGTCGATCCGCAACCTTACTTCTTGCACGCGACCTTCTTGGTGTTCTTCGGGTTGATGAACTTGCTGTTCACGCGCGTGGAGCTCCAGCGCGTGCGCGAGAAGTCGAAGCGCGCGCTCGACGATGACAAGCGCGAGGCGCTCGAGGCCGCGCGGCGTTACCGCTTGCTCAGCGCGCCGAGCCAGCGCGCCGAGCGCGACGACGAGCGGCTCTACCGCGCGAGCGTCGAAGAGGTGCACCAGGCGCTCCACTACACGGTCGACCTGCTGAAGCGTACGCTCGAGCTCCACAGTTGCGTGCTGCTCTTGCTCGACGAGGATCGCGTGAACTTCCGGATCGCCGAGATCGTCACCGACAGCCACGAGATCGCGGACGGACCGTTCACGGGCGCCGAGGGCCCGGTCGGCGCGGTGCTCAAGCGCGGCGTGATCATGAACCTCGAGCAGGTGAAGCCGGGTGCGCGCGGGCTCTGCTACTACCAGCCGAGCGCGAACGCGATGCGCGCGTTCTTGGGCGTGCCCGTGATCGAGCAGGGCAAGGTGCGCGGCGCGTTGTGCGCGGACCGTGCGAGCGATCGTCCGTTCGGCGCGCGCGACGAAGACATCCTCGAGCGCGCCGTGCGCCAGGTGCTGCGCGCGATCGAGAACGAGCGCGTGTTCGTGCAGCTCGAGCGCGCCAAGAGCGAGCAGACCGTCCTGCATCAGGCCTCGCAGGCGCTCGGCGCCGCGCTCACCGAGGAGGCGGTGATCGAAGCCGGCCTGAACGCGGCCGCGCAGATCGCGCCGTACGACTTCGCGGCCGTCACCCGCTACGACGCCGAGCACCGGCGCCATTCGGTGCGGCGCGCGGTGGGCGAAGGCGCGGCAGAGCTCAAGAACCTGAGCTTCCGCGACAACGCTTCGCTCACCGCCATGGCGGTCAAAAACCGCCACTATCTGCCTTATCGCGGCGGCTTCGACGGCCAGCGCCAGATGGTCTATACGCGCAGCGAGAGCCTGAAAGGCATGCAGTCGCTGCTCATCCTGCCGCTCTTGGTGCGCGAAGATCCCGTGGGCACGTTGGCGCTCGCGGCCAAGCGGCCGGAAGCGTTCACGGCGCAGGTTCGTCCGACCTTGCAGGTGCTCAGCCATCAGTTGGCCGTCGCGCTCGCCAACGCCGAGAGCGTGCGCCGGCTGGAAGAGCTCGCCACCACGGACGGCCTGACCGGCTGCCTCAACAAGCGCGTGTTTCTCGAGGAGCTGAAGAAGCGGCTCAAGGCGGCCGAGCGGTTCGGCAAGAAATTGAGTTTGATCGTGAGCGACATCGATCATTTCAAGCGCGTCAACGACACCTACGGGCATGCGGTCGGCGATCACGTGATCCGCGGGCTCGGCGAGATCTTGCGCGCGCTCAAGCGCGAGACCGACATCGTCGCCCGCTTCGGCGGCGAGGAGTTCTGCATCTTGTGCGAAGAGACCGACGCGCGCGGCGCGATGCTGCTCGCCGAGCGCGTCCGCGAGGAGCTCAAGGCGCGCGCCTTCGAGACCGAGCTCGGCACCTTGCGCGTCACCTGCTCCTTGGGGGTGGCCGAGTTTCCGCGCGAGGCGCGGCTCATCGTCGACTTCTTCGGCGCCGCGCGCGTGCGCAAGGAGGCGGGCGACAGCTTCGTCGCCTCGGGCGCGGTGTGGGCGAGCAGCCCGGCCGAGGTCGCCGCGGCCTGCGACGTGATCTTCACCTCGCTGCCCGGCCCGCCCGAGGTCGAGGCGGTGGCGACGGGCGAGACGGGCCTGATCGCGGGGATGAAGCAGGGCGACGCCTGGTTCGACATGTCGACCAACGCCCAGAGCACGATCAAGAAGCTCGCCAAGCTTGCCGAAGCCAAGGGCGCCCATATCATGGATTCCCCGGTCAGCGGCGGTCCCCAGGGTGCGGAGACCGGCAAGCTCGCCAT
>CAZYWR010000517.1:0-5133 GCA_964651185.1 uncultured Polyangiales bacterium | reverse complement strand
GTTGCCCGGTACCCACAAGAGCCGTGCGAACTTGGGCGCAAGTGCGTCGAGCGTCCAGGCGAGGCCCCGAAACGTGTCGCTCACGTCGCCCGCGAGCACCAACCAATCATCAGGACGCGGCTTCAACGCCAACACCGCGTTGCGGTTGACCTCGTGCTCGATGTGCAGATCGCTGAGCGCAAGAAGCTCCATGAAGCGCGCCCCGCGCGGGGCTCAGCGAGATATGTAGCCGAATGCGACGTCGGTCAACGGCGCTTGGGGCGAGGTCGTGACGGTAGTCCAGTCGGTACCGTTCTCGGAGCGCTCGATCTTGGAATACGAAACGCTTACGTACACACCTTCGCCGAACGCGACGCGCGCGTCGTCCGACGCGTCGTGGCCCGCGGGGCCGGTGCACGCGCTGGCTTCGCTGAAGTGATCGCCGCACCAGACCACCTTGCTCGAAGCATGCGTGTCGCTCTGCTGCGTCCAGGCATGACCGTCACTCGTACTCCACCAATGCTTGTCGTCGGTCGCTGCCATGAACATCCCGTTGCCGAACGCCAAGCTGCGCGCGGCCTCGGTGCCGCGCATCATGCCGGACTGCCAGCTGATGCCGTCGCTCGAATACATCGACACGCCGTAGCCGCCCGCAGCCACGAACACGTTGTTGCCGTACTCGAGACCGCCGAACCATTGGCCGTTGGCAGGGCTCGTGCGCTCCGTCCAAGTCACCGCGTCGGGCGAGGTCCAGATCTTCGACCCGAGCGCCACGAACACGCCTGCGCCGTAGGCGACCGTGCGCAGCAGGTTCGCGTCGTCGCCGCTGCCGCCGCTCGTGACCACGTCGCCCCAGGTGCGGCCGAGATCGCGCGAGACCATGCGCACCCCCGAATAGCCGACCGCCACGAACACTGGGAGCAGGTTTCCGTTCGCCGCCCCCGCGTCGCCGGCTTGTGCGTCTTGGCCGGAGCTGGGGCTCCCGGCGTCGTTTCCATTGCCCCCGCCCGCGGAACCCACGTCGCCCGGCGCCGCGTCGTCGCCGGATGCGCCGCCGGTATTGGTCCCTGCGTCGGACGAGCTGGCGGCGTCGGACTGGTTGTTCGCGATGCGCGCGTCGGCGTCAGAGCCGCCTGCGTCGCGAGGCCCGCCGTCGCTCGCAGCCGCGTCGCCGGCATCGTTCGCGCTCGCGGTTGCGCCGGAGTCGTCTTGTTCGAGCGGCAGGCCCTTTCGCACTTCGCCCACACATGCGACTGCCGAGATGCAGCCGCTCGCCACGAGCCATTGCGCCGTGCGCCGCGCACAGCCCTTCGCGCACGAGATCACAGGCACGACACCTCCCCGGAAATCTCGAGTTTGCACCTAAAACGTGCGCGCGCGCGCGTCAAACGCCACGCTGTCAGCTCACAGCCATGTAGTACAGGACGGCAGAAAGTCCGCCGATGCCGATGAGCGGCACGTCGAGTTCGGGCTGCCAGTATCCTAACCGCCTGAGACACCAAGCGTCCGCGGGATAGTGGACCCATGTCACACAGGCGAGCCCGACGATCACGCCGTGCTCCCCGCCCAGGGCATGGCCGACAAAAATCGCCGCAAATTTCACGATGGTCTGGATGGTGAGCAGGAACGCCAGCCAGTGCGTATTGCCGGTGGCGAGCAGGATGCCGTCGTACGAGAGGATGAGCGCGTGGCCGAGCGTACCGATCGCCAAGACCGGCAGCATCCACGAGGCCTCGCTGTAACGATTGTCGTACAAGAAGTCGATCAGCCGCGCGCCGAGGCCCATCAACAGAAAGCATCCCAGCCAGGTCACGGCCACCAAGAACATGCGGCTGCGTCGGACGGTGCCATACAGCTTCTCCGGCGCCGTGCGCATCAGCTCCGAATACGACGGGAACAGTACCTTGGCGGCCGCTTGCCGGATGACCTCGGTGGGGAGCTGCGCGAACGTCAGCGCTACGGTGTAGACGCCGAGGAACTTGACACTCAGGACTTTGCCGAGCGCCAGACGATCGCCTTGCAGCGCGAGATAGCCGATGGCGGTGCTCAAGAAGATCCAGCGGCCATAGCGCTGAATCTCCCCGAGCGCGCTCTTGTCCCAGTGGAAACGATTGCGCTCGCCCTCGAGCAAGAGGTGGCTCGCGAACAACTTGAGCCCGGCCTGCACGAAGCTGCCGAGCACCAGCGACCACACGTTGCGCATCCACCAGGCCAGCAGGACGGTCACGCCCAGGCCGATCGCGTAACTGCCGAAATCGAGGATCGTCAGCCGGCCCAGGTTCAGGTGGCGATCGGCCGTCGCGAGCTTGGTGGAAGACAGGCCGCTGATGACGGCGTGAAAGCCCATCGCCGGCAGCATCACGGCCAGCGCCGGCTCGCCGTAAAACCAGGCCGCCGGGTACGCGATCGCGCACGCGCAAACCCACAAGAGCACGCCGCGCACGGTCTGCAGTGTCCAAGCGGTGTTGAGGTAGCTGCTCTCGTCGCCGTGTTTGCTGTGCACGATGCTCGGCGTGATGCCGACGTCCGACAGCATCTCGAGCCCGATCAAGAACGACATCATGAGCGCCATCAGGCCGAACGCCTTGGGGAACAGGAGGCGCGTGAGGATCAGGTTGCCGCCTAGCCGCAGCGCCATCTGCCCGCCGTAGTTGAACGCGGTGAGCACGGTGCTGTGGAGCGCGCGTGTGCGCAGCGACTTGCGCGCGGGCACGGGCTCTGGGGGAACCGGAATGGACGGCTGCTCCTGCTCTTGCGAAAGCGTGGTCATCGCGAGCCGCCCCGCTGCGTCGACGTTCGCGAGTTCGCGCGCGCGCCCGGCGCCGATGTGTCCGGTTCCGCGCGCGCGGCGAGCCAGGCCGAGCCGGCGATCAGCGCGATGCCGCCGAGCTCGAGCACCCAGTTGAGGCGCACGCGTCCGCTCATCAGCAGCAGGTCGACGTGGTGAAACGAGGCCGCGCGCACCACCACGAACGTGGCGAGCGTCCCGAGCCCGAGCAGCGCGCCCACCATGCGCTGAAGTACGTGGCGGAGCGCGTAGGCGAGCCCTGCCGTCGTGGCCAACCCGGTCACGGCCACGCCCAGGATGAACGCGACCTGGTAACGGCGCCGCGTCTCGTACCAGCCCTGCGCGTGTGCGAGGTCGCGCCCGATCTCGGTGAACAGCGTCTGCAGGTCGAGCTGCTTGTTGATGCCCAGCAAGATCATCGCGGCCAACACCAGCCCCCAAAAGCGCGCCAAGAGCAGCTCATCCCCCGCTTGCGCCGATGCGCCGCCCCGCCGGGCGCGCCCGAGGTGGACGCGCAGCGCACGAAACGCGAGCACGGCCGCCACGAAATAGGCGACCACGGTCAACCAGCCGAGGACGCTCGGATCGCCTATGCCCGGATGCCAACGACCGTCTGCCCCCGTGACCAACAGAGATGAGAGCTGAACCATCCGCCCCTGAACGGCTAACTAGGCCGTTGAAGATAGAGCAAGCCGCGCTCCAGGGCACGATCATTCACCACTTTTGGCCGGCTGCGGCGCCGGGGTGCGCGCGCCGCTCAGGGGCGCTGCGGTCGCCGGCGCGGCCGCACGGCACGCGTTGGCCATCCCGAGCCTGAATGATATCGTCGCTCCGGAAGCGCGTGCAGCTTCCTTGACGCGCGCGCCCTGCGTGCGCGTCGAACGCAGAGTGTGGCGCGCGTCGCGTATTCAGGCCCGCGTTCTTCCGGAATCCGCATGCACAAACCGCTCACGGTCCCCGGCGCCCTGGCCTTCGCATTGGCGATCGCGCTGACGATCTACTTTTTTCGGCGCTATTCCCCGGGACGTGCGGCGCTCTACGCGATGCTGATCGCGACCCTGTTCCTGCCCGAGCAGGTGTTCGTCAAGCTCCCGCTCATGCCCGAGTTCACGAAGCATCGCATCGCGACCTTCGCGATCATGGGTTGCCTGCTCACGTTACGGCGCGTGCGCCTGCCTCCCGTGGAGCGCTGGTGGTACTGGCTCGCCGCCGCGAGCTTCTTCGTCGCCATCGGCACCTGGCGCACCAACCGCGAGGTGTACGAGAGCGGCTCGGTCACCATGCAAGGGCTCAACTTCAAGGACGGTATGTACCTGTTCTTGAGCGAGCTGACCGGCGGCATGTTCGCGGCGTACATCGGCATGCGCTGCTTTTCGCGCGAGCGCGATCTGCGCGACTGGGTGCGCGTGCTGGTCGGGTTCGGGCTGTTCTATTCGCTGCTCATCCTGTTCGAGGTGCGGATGAGCCCGCAGCTGCACACCTGGGTCTACGGCTACCCGGCGTTCGATGACTTCGGGCAGTCCGTGCGCTGGGGCGGATACCGTCCGGTCGTGTTCATGGCGCACGGCCTCGCGACCAGCTTGTTCGCGCTCGGCCCCACGATGATGGCCGCGGTGCTGGCGCGCTTTCACCAGCGCGTCTGGAACATCGACGCCGGCTGGGTGACTTTGTTTCTTACGGTCGTCGTGATCCTGTGCAAAAGCACGGGCACCTGGACCTACGCGCTCGTCGCTTTGCCCATGGCGCGCTGGGCGAGCCCGAAGGCGATGAACCGCTTGGCCGTGGTCTTGGCGGTCATCGTCTGCCTCTATCCTTGGCTGCGCGCTACCGACCAGTTCCCGGTCGATTGGCTGCTCCAGCAGTTCGGGAAGATCAGCGAAGAGCGCATGCTCTCGCTCAAATTCCGCTTCGATAATGAGGATGTGCTGATTCGCCACGCGATGGAGAAGCCGTGGTTCGGCTGGAGCGTCTCGTACGGCCGAAACAGCTTGTTCGACGAGTACGGCAAGATGGCGACCACCACCGACGGAGCCTGGATCATCGCGCTCGGAAACGGTGGCCTGCTCGGCTTGAGTGTCTACTTAGCGATCCCGGTCACCGCGATTTTCCTGACGGCAAAGCGCTCGAAGCGCATTCGAGACCCGAAGCTCAAGGTCATGTTCGCGGCCTTGAACTTGTATCTCGCGATCATGTGGGTCGACATCTTGCCGAACGGCGCGTTTACGCTGCTTCCATTCTTCCTGGCCGGTGCACTCTGCACGATGTCGCGTATTCTGAGTCATGCCCCGCAGCCCGCAGAAGCACGCCGAGCTCGCCCCGAACAAGCGCGCGTCCTCTCGCGACCCGCACCCCACCCAGGGTAACGA
>CAZYWR010000516.1:0-1991 GCA_964651185.1 uncultured Polyangiales bacterium | reverse complement strand
GAGTTCGTGGCGATCAACTGTGGCGCCGTTCCGGACACGCTCATGGAGGCGCAGCTGTTCGGCCACGTAAGAGGGTCGTTTTCGGGGGCGCACCGCGACGAGCTCGGCTACGTGCGCGCGGCGCATCGCGGCACGCTCTTCCTCGACGAGCTGGCCGAGCTGCCGCTCTCGTCGCAGACCGCCCTGCTGCGGGTGCTCCAGGAGAGCGAGGTCGTGCCCGTCGGAACCTCGCGTCCCGTCGCCGTCGACATCCGCATCGTGGCCGCGACCCACGCGCCGATCGACGAGCTCGTGCGCACCGGCTCGTTCCGCAACGACCTGTTCGCGCGCTTGGCCGGCTACCGCTTCAACGCGCCGCCCCTGCGCGAGCGCCGCGAGGAGCTCGGTCTGCTGATCGCGAATCTGCTGCGCGAGGTCGCGCCCGGTGAAGGGTCGTGGACGATCGATCCGGCCGCGGTGCGCGCGCTCGCCGGCTACGCGTGGCCGCGCAACGTGCGAGAGCTCAGACAGTGCCTCGCTTCGGCGGCGGTGCTCGCCGACGCGCGCAGGATCGAGCGCGCGCACTTGCCGGCGGCGCTCTCGGACGCGAGCTCGGCCCGCGTGCCTGGGTCGCCGTCGCCGCGCAGCATGCGAGGCGACGCGCAGCTGCGCGAAAACCTGATCGCGCAGTTCCGAGATTGCCGCGGCAACGTGAGTGAGGTCGCGCGCCGCATGGGCAAGGCGCGCGTGCAGATCCAGCGCTGGATGGCGCGCTTCGCGATCGACCCGGCGAGCTTTCGCGAGCCGGGCTGAGCTCTGGCTTACGACGAGCACTCACGCAGGTTGGATCGTCCACACCCCGCTCGATCTTCGCGGCCGCTGATCTAGGGCTCTTCCCAACGACTCACGCGGACGCGCCGGCGCAGCGCGTTCGACAGCAGCGGGCTCGCGCTCATCGCCGGCGCATTGCACGTGGTGGCCGCAGGCACTTTGCCGTCGAACAAGTACGCGTTCACTAGGTCGTCGATGCAGCTGTTGCCGCGCCCGTAGCCGGTGTGGCCCTCGCCCATGGCCGTGAGCAGCACGGCGGACTCGAGCTCGCCCGAGAACGCTTGCGACCACGCGTACGGTGTCGCGGGATCGCCGGTCGTGCCGATCACCACGATCGGTGCGGCGCCGTGGCCGCGCGGCGGCGCGCGATCTTGGCCCTGGACGCCCCAGTGCGCGCAGACCAAAAGTCCGGTGAGCGCCGGCACACCGAACGTGGGCGCCGCGCTCGCGTAGCGCGGCGCCGCCGCCCGGATGTCGGCCACGCTCATGGGCGCGTGATCGAGGCAGTTCACGGCGTCGTTCGCCTCTTCGCGATTCGCGTAGCTGCCGTCCGCGTTGCGCTGCAGGTAGTTGTCCGTGAACTGCACGATCGCGCTGCCGTCGCCTTGGCGCGCCATATCGAGCGCAGGCGCGAGCGCCTCCCAGCCCTGCTCGCCGCTGTACAGCGTCGCAGAAGCGCCGGTCAGGAACTCGCCTGGCCCGAGCGGCCGATCGGACGAAGGGGCGGGGATCGGCTGCATCGCGGTCTTGGCGGCGAGCGCCATGTACGCCTGGGCGGGATCGCCGCCTTGTGCGTACGGGCAGCGGCTCGGTTGCGCGCGGCACCAATCGAAGAAGCTCGCGAGCGCATGTTCGAAGCCCTGTGCCTGTTGGAGCGCGATGTCTGGCGCCTTGAGCGCGAGATCGACCGGGCCATCGAGCACCATCTCGCCTACGAGCGCGGGAAAGAGCTCCGCGTACCAAGCGCCGATGATGGTGCCGTACGACAGGCCGAGGTAGTTGAGCTTGGCCTCGCCGAGCGCCGCGCGTACCTGGTCCATGTCGCGTGCCACGTCGATCGTGCCGAGATGCGGCAAGAGCGACGCAAAGCCGTCCTGACATTCTTCGGCGAAGGCGGCCGCCGCCATATCGACCGTTTGCCAGCCGGCTTCGTCGTGCGGCGACGGATCGACTGCGTAGAG
>CAZYWR010000515.1:0-4455 GCA_964651185.1 uncultured Polyangiales bacterium | reverse complement strand
CGCTCATCCGCGTCATAGATCGGCTCGAACGCGAACCGTCTCATCTGCGCGCACCATGACCACCACGTTGCGGTGCGCGCCCCCGCCCCCTGGTTTCAGCAGCAATGTCTGTCGGCCTTCGGGCAGGTTGAAGCGGCCGGGGCTCGGACCGAGCAAGTGGCCTTCATGATAGATTTCGGCCCAATCGCCGGTCGTCGTGAGGCTGACCCAGCCCGTGCTGGAGGAGACGGTCGCTTCGCTGCTGTCCTTGTGCTTCGCGTGCCGCGCGCTTCCGGCGCGCGCACCCGACGCGCTTTTGCGCGGCAACTCGGCCTGATTCGTCGCGACGTCAGCCGCGTGTTCGACCTCCGGCGCCGTGAGCTCCTGCGCAGCTGCCTCGCGCTGCGCAGCAGCGGCCGGTGCGCGCGACGCGCCCCTAGGTTCCGACGGCGGACGGGCGGCCGGCTCGCTTCGCGCCGGCTCTGCCCGTGCTTCTTCGGGCCGCGCGCTCGCGAGTGCGGGCGACGACGCCTGGTTCGCGAGTTTCGTGGGCGGCGCGAACGGCGCGCTGGCGGCAGCCGGCAAAACAGGCTCGGGCGCGACGTGCGCGTTCGTCTCCGGCGCGCGCGGGGGCGCGTGGACGGTGCGATGGCTGATCGACCAGAGCACGGAGCTGGCGGCGATCAGCGCGCTGCACACGACCGTCCACGGGGCCGACATGCGGGCCCAGGGGCGCCCGGAGCGACGCCGCGAGCGCCAGCCCTTCGGCACCACTTGCGAGTCCGACAGGCGGGCCTCCGACGCGCCCGGATCCGACTCGCGCGGCGGAATGCTGCGCCGCCCTTCGATCACGGCCTTGATCAGCCGCCGCTTCTCCGCCTCACCCGTCGGGAAGAGCTCCGCGATCGACGCCGCGACCTCGGCACGCGCGCTCGGCGCCCCCGAAGATGCCAGGAACTGCTGCAGGTCGGCGGCCATCTGCGCGGCGGTCGCGTAGCGATCCTCGCGCTTCTTCGCCAGCGCGTGCTCTGCGATCCGGCTCAGCGCCGGGTCGACCCCGGGCACGACCTCGTGCAGCGGCGGCACGTGGCTTTCGAGCGTGGCCATCATCGTCAACGAGGGATTTTCGCGGCGAAACAGCGGTCGCAGCGCGATCGTTTCCCAGAGCACGACCCCCAACGCCCAGATGTCGGCGCGCCGATCCGGCCGCTCGCCGTTGAAATGGTCAGGCGACATGTAGCCGAACTTGCCGCGGATCGTGCCGGTGGAGGTATGGTGGAGGCAGTCGGCGGCGCTGGCGATCCCGAAGTCGACCACGCGCGTCGGACCCTCGTACGTCACGAACACGTTCGAGGGTGTGACGTCGCGGTGCACGACATTCAGCGCTTCGCCGTTGTCATCGCGCAGCTCGTGCGCGGAGTGGAGCCCTTCGCAAGCATCGCAGAGGATCTGCGCGGCAACCCGGGCCAGGCGCTGCGGCGGCACGGGCTCTGCGCGCCGGGCGAGCGCAGAGCCGACGCGGCTCAGCGGCTCGCCGATCAGATACTCCATGGTCATGAAGTAAGATCCGTCGGCCTCGCCGAAGTCGAGCACGCCGCACAAGTTCGGATGCTGCAGACGCGAAGCGATGCGCGCCTCGTCGATGAACATGTCGACGAACGCCTTCTCGCTGGCGAGGTGCGGATGAATGCGCTTGAGCGCGAGCGGGCGCGCGACGTACGCGGAATCGTCCGAGACGGCGAGGTACACGGTGGCCATGCCGCCCGTCGCGAGCTTGCGCCCGAGGCGATAACGGCCGAGCACACCGGGCAGTGCTTCGAGCGCCGGTTCGAGCAGCGGAGGTCGGGTGAACGCAGCGCTCATCGCAGCACCGGAGGGGAAACTTGCGTGCTCTGGGCGGGCTCGCGCGCGACCAGCACGGCCACGGTCGCCGCGACCGCGACGGCCGCCGTCCCGCCGCCGATCGCCCACCAACGCCAAGCGCGAGCCGGACGCTCCACTTTGGCGGCCATCGGCGATGCGCTGGGCGCCGGCGAGTCCGTGAGTTCGGGCGCGTGAAGCGCGCGCCGCGGGGCAGCCGCTTCTCCTTCGCGCAACAGCACGGCACCGCCGGGGCCCACCACCTCGGCGTACCATTCGATCGCGTGCTCCTCCGGGTTCGGCACCTCGAGCATGCCGCCCGCGCTGGCGGAGAAGGCGCCGCCGATCGGCCGGCCAAAGACGCGCACCTCGCGGATCAGCTCCCCCGGCATCTCCGGCACCTCCACTACGATCAAGGCTTTGCCGGGTGCAAATCGGGTCAGCACCGAGATGCTCGGCTGCCCGGTCTGCTTGCGAACCTCCTCGAGCTGGTCCCGCATGGGAGGGGGGACATGAGGCGCGAAGACGTAGTTGCGATCGAGCGCTGCAAGGAAGCCCAAGTCGCGGTCAACGGCCGCGTTCGCGCGCAGCGCGAAGTTGGCGACCGCACGATTGGCGAGCAGCGTGACGAGGTCGTCGCGGGTGAGCCCGCTTCCATTCCAGGCCGCGTCGAAGGACGACAGCGCGTCCTCGAACGCGGCGTCGTTCACTTGCTCGACCCCGGCCTCGACCAGCGGATGCGCGAAGGCGTGGCCCGCGAACGCCCAGAAAGCCGCGCAGACTGCGAGCCATGCCGAGCAATGAGCGAGCAGGCGCACCTTTGGCAGACCGCACAAGGTTGGTAACCTCGGCCTGAAACGACATTCAGCGCCAGACACCTTACCGAGCATGACAAGCCTCGACCAACGGCCCACCCACACCAGGCCCGCTCAAACTATCACCGATGTCATCCCACAAAAAGCTTGAACCGGCGCAAACGGATCAACTCATACCTCGTCTCGTGACATCTCTGTGTTCCAGACAAAAAAACCGCGTCTAATCTGCGAACGCGACCGCGCTAACAGCGCGCACACATCTCCTTACGCACGAGTGTGCGCTGCTTCTTGAAAACGCGCGGCGCGCGAGCACACGTTGCAGCGGCGGCGGTGCGCGGCGGTCCTACCGGCAAGGAAAGGACGCGCGCACCGCGCGGGCGCGCTGCTCAACGATAGGTGATGAGCTCGGTCCGGCCCGCGCGCTCGAGGTGCGGCAGGGCGTTGAACATCGAGAGCGACGCCTTGCGCTCACTGTAGATCACGCGCGTGATCGAGGCGTTATGCACCGCCCAGTTCAGCTCGATGCCGATGTGATTGGTCAGGCCGAGCAGGTGCGCCGCGATGGTGCCGATCACGCCGCCCGACGTGCTGATCACGAGCGTCTTCGCGCGCCCTTCGCGCGCCATGATCGCCTCCAGCGCGGCCACCACGCGGCCGCGAAAATCGGCCCACGAGACGAGCCCTTCCGCCGCGATTTGGCCCTCCACCCAAGCGCGCGCCGCGCGCTCCAAGAAGAGCTGGAAGCGCTTGCGGTCGGCGAACAGCCCTGGCCAGCCCGCGCGCGCGAGCTCGTCGGCGCTCAGCGAGCTGGCGTACGCCTGCAAGATCGAGGTGCCGTCGTACTCGTCGAAGGCGGGCTCGATCGTGATCGACAAGCCGCGCGCGGGCTCCGCGAGCGCAGCGACCATGAGCTCGGCCGTCTCGCGCTGGCGCCGCAGGCTGCCCGAATAGACGCCGTCGATGCGTTCGCCGAGCTCCGCGAAGTGGGCCCCGAGCAGCCCTGATTGCTCGCGCCCGAGGCTCGAGAGTTGGTCGTAATCGCCGGAGCCGAACGACCCCTGCCCGTGGCGAATCAGATAGATCACGCTCATCGGCGGCGGAGCCTGGCACAGCTCGCGTGCATCCGCGAGCGTCGCCTTTCTTAGACGTCGAAGCGGATCCCCTGTGCCAGGGGCAGCTCGGACGAGTAATTCACGGTGTTGGTGGCGCGGCGCATGTACGCCTTCCACGCGTCCGATCCTGACTCGCGCCCGCCGCCGGTGTGCTTCTCGCCCCCGAAGGCGCCGCCGATCTCCGCGCCGCTGGTCCCGGTGTTCACGTTCACGATCCCGCAGTCCGAGCCTGCGGCAGAGCAGAAGCGCTCCGCTTCACGCACGTCGTTCGTGAAGATCGCGGAAGAAAGGCCCTGGGTGACGCCGTTGTGGATCGCGATGGCTTCGTCGAGCGTGTCGTAGCGGTGCACGTACAGCAGCGGGGCGAACGTCTCCTCCTGCACGATCGGCGCGCTCGGCGCGATTTCGACGAGCGCCGGCCGCACGTACACGCCGTTCGCCGGCACGCCTGCGCGCACGCGTGTTCCGCCCGTGAGCACGCGGCCGCCCTGCGCCCGGGCCAGAGCGAGCGCGCGCTCGAACGCGGTGAAGGCGCCCTCGTCGATCAATGGTCCGACCAGCGTGTGCGGGTCGAGCGGATTGCCGATCGGCAGCCGCTCGTAGACGGCGACGAGCCGCGCCACGAGCGTGTCCGCGACCTCGCGCTGCGCGATCAAGCGGCGCAAGGTCGTGCAGCGCTGGCCCGCGGT
>CAZYWR010000514.1:0-4324 GCA_964651185.1 uncultured Polyangiales bacterium | reverse complement strand
TCACGTCGCGCACCGTGATGCGATCTTTGGTCGGCGCGCTGCCGGCGTGAAAGCCGCGGCCGAACAGGGCAGATACGCCCGCGCTCGCCCACAAGCCATGCATCAGATCTCCCTCTGCGCCCAAGCGGCCCACGAAGTCTTTCGCGCGGTTGGGATCGCGCAGGGGGACCTGTCCCGCGCCGATCGGGTTGCCGTTCGTGATCGCGAGCTCGGCGCGCAAGAACAGCCATTCACCGGCCACGCGCGCGCCGAGGTCGCGCTGCCCGGGAAAGAGCGCGCTCACCCACGTCGCGGGCTCCAAGAACATGCGTAAGCCCGGCTGTTCGTGCGTCTCGAACCCGAACGGGATCAGGAACAACCCGGCGCTCGCCAGCACCACCTGCTTCGCAGGGGCCGCCGGATATCCGACCGAGAGCTCGGCCCCGAGCAGGCGGATGGTCGGCCCGTGGACGGTGTTGGCGTCGATCTGAAGGTAGCCGCGCACGTAGCGATACCAGAGATCGAGCCGGATCCAGGCGAGGCGTATGAGAAAGCGCTCTTCGTTCAGCGGTTCACCGGTCGAGGGATCGAGCTCGTCGATCGCGGCTTGGTGCCAGGCCACGCCGTCGATCTGCAAGAGACCCGACCAGCCGAGGTAGAAGTCGCGCGTGTTCGGCACATCGCTCGGCCCGCGCTCGGGCGGCCGCGCCAGCTCGGAGGGAAGATCGGGCGTTGGCCCGCGCTCCGGCACGGCCCCGAGCTCCGAGGTTAGGTCCGCGGCGGCCCCTTGCTCCGGTAGCGCGTCCAGCGCAGAGGGCGGAGCGGCGGCCGGGCTGCGCTCCGGCGCGGGATCCAGCGCGGATCGAGGTTCGGCGTCTCGGCGTCCCTCAGGTTCGAGCTCGGGTGCGACCTGAAGGTTCGTACGTGCAGACTCCGGCGCTGGCTGCGCAGCGGCCGGCAAGGAGGCGCCGAGCAGCGCGACCGCGGCGCCGACCCTTACGTGCGAGCGGAAGGAGACCTTCGTGCCCGCAGCTCGCATTAGGGGAGCGGCGGCAAGCCGCCGTCGAGCAGGAGCAGGGGGAGCACAGGATGCTTGTCCACGCGCTCCGCCGCGGTGCAGGCGTTGATGATCTCGAGGTGGCGCGTCGGGTTCGTGTAGCAGTCGCCATCGAGCGTCGCGCCGGCGTCGGACGGAAGCGCGGCGTCGAGCAGACCGCCATCTTCTTGCGCGCCGCCGTCGGGGCCCGTGGCGAGCGATTCTTTGTCCTCTTTGCAGCCGTCGAGCCACAGCGACGTGCACAGGAAGAGGAGGATCGCGGGATGAAGAGCGCTTCGCATCGGGTCTACCTCGCCTCGCAGAAACCGTGGCGGCACACCCCGGTCGCACATGGATTGCTCACGTCGCACGGGCGACAGCCGGCGTTCGAGCTCGCGGCGACCTGCGCCTCGTAGTAACAGCCGCAAGGCTCTGCCGGCTGGTACAGCGAGAGCTCGCCGCCCTCGAAGGATCGCGTGACGCTCATGGCGCAGTCGGGGATGAGTCCGACGCCGATCACGGTCTTGAGCGACTCGAAGGTCGGCGCGGGGTCGGCGCGGCCGAGAATCAGATCGATCACGCGCCCCGCGCGCGCGTTGAGCGGCCGGTGGTCGGCGTCGACTTTGGTCAACCAGACCGTGGGGGACCACGGCACGTAGTGACCGTCGCGCACGTTGCGCTTGTCGAACGCGAGCGCCGTGGAGTCGGGGTAGTAAGCGTACTTCTGTCCGAACGCGCGAAAGGCGAGCACGTTCAGCTTGTCGCGGCTGCGGTCGTAGAGCTCGACCCCGAGGATGCCCAGGCTCTTTTCCGGCTGCGCCGACGCGACCAAGGCAGACATCACCTCGCTCGATTTGTCGAACATCTGACCGCGCCACTTCGCGGCGTTGGCCAATCCCGTCGTCATGGATGCCAACGTGAGCAGGGTGCTCTTCGTGATGGTGCGGATGAACAGGAACTGCTCGTCGTTCCAGGGGGTCACCATCCCCGTGTCGCCGAAGCCGAAGACGAAGTAGGCCTCCTCCGCCGTGATCGCCTTCTGGGACGAGGCCTCAGGGACGACGAAGCCGTAAGGCTGCACAGGACCTTGCACGAGCTCGACGCCCGCGGGCGGCGCGCTCGCGTCGCAAGACGACACGAACAGCGCAGAGTTGGCGACGTCGACCGAGCGGCCGGCCGGGTCGATCGTGCAAGGGAGCGACGGCATGTCCGTCGTCCAGCTCGCGCTCTCGGCCGTCGAGGGGACGTAGAGCGGATTTTTCGTCATCTTGACGTCGGTGTAGATGGCTTCGACGTTCGTGCACGAGCCTGACGTCAGATACACCAGCGTGATCGGGTCGGGCTCGTCGCGTAGCGCGCGGCCGAGCGCCTTCATCAAGGGCTCCTGCGTGTCGCCGACTTGCAGATAGAGCGGATTGGGCAGCGCATCGCAGCTGACCTGCGCGCGGGCCCGCGGGACCGTCGACGCGAGCAGCGCGAGCAGCGCCAGCATCCAGCTCAGGCGTATGGACATCCAGAACCTCCACGACCCGGTGCGCCGGGGCCTTCGGACCTGGCACGATCGCGACCCCGAGTAAACGGACGCAGACGGAATGTCGCGTGCGCTTGACATGCCTGCCCGTGGCTCGGGCGCACGACCTTCGCTACACCTCCGACGCACCCCACGCGAGAGGACCGGACATCGCATGCGACGCGCGCTCAGATTGCTGCTCCTTCTGATCGTCGCGACCAGCGCCCAGGCGCAGGACGCGGGCACGCCGGCTCAAGCCGTCCAGGTGGCGGCGGCGGCCGACCTGAAATTCGCGCTCGACGAAGTGGTTCGCGCCTACCGCGCCAAGGCGCCCGAGCGCCCGGTCCAGGTCTCGTACGGCTCGTCCGGCAATTTCTTCGCGCAGCTCTCGCAGGGCGCACCGTTCGATCTCTACCTGTCGGCCGACCGCAGCTATCCGCAGAAGCTCCTCGAGGCGGGGGTCGCCGTCCGAGGCAGCGAGTTTCTTTACGCGATCGGGAAGCTCGTGATCTGGGTCCCGCGCGCCTCGAAGCTGGACTTGAAAAAGCTCGGGATGAAGGCGCTGCTCGACGAGAGCATCCAACGCGTGGCGATCGCCAATCCCGCGCATGCGCCTTACGGAAAAGCCGCGCAAGCTGCGCTGCGCTCGTCGGGCGTGTACGAGGCGGTCGAGGGCAAGCTCGTGTTCGGCGAGAACGTCGCGCAAGCCGCGCAGTTCGTAGAGACCGGCAACGCGGACTTGGGGCTCCTACCGCTGTCGCTGGCGCTGGCGCCGCCGCTGCGCGACACGGGGCGCTTCTGGGAGGTGCCGGCCAAAGCGTTTCCACGGATGGAGCAAGCGGGCGTGCTGATCGCGGCCAGCAAGAACCTGGCCGCCGCCAAGGCGTTCGCGACCTTCCTGACGGCTCCGAGCGGTCGCGCGATCCTCGCGCGCTACGGCTTCGAGCTGCCGCCGAAGTAACGCGTGGACTACGCCGCCCTCACGCTGAGCATCGAGCTCGCTATCCTCACCACGGCCGGCCTGCTCGTGCTCGGGATCCCGCTCGCGCATTGGCTCGCGACCACGCGTTGGCGCGGTAAGGTCGTGGCGGAGGCGATCGTCTCGCTGCCGCTGGTGCTTCCGCCGACGGTGCTCGGGTATTACTTGTTGGTGGCGTTCGGACCGCACACTCCGCTCGGGCGCGCCTGGTCGGAGCTCACCGGACGGCGGCTCGCTTTCACCTTCGAGGGCCTGTTGGTGGCTTCGCTCTTGTACAGCTTGCCGTTTGCGGTCCAGCCGTTCGCCGCCTCGCTCGCGCGCGTCGATCGGCGTCTGATCGAAGCCTCTTGGTGCCTCGGCCGCAGCCGTGTCGCGACCTTTCTGCGCGTGACCTTGCCGCTGGCCGCGCCGGGCATCGTTGCAGGTGCCGTGCTCACCTTCGCGCATACGCTCGGCGAATTCGGCGTCGTGCTCATGGTGGGCGGCAACCTGCCCGGGCGCACGCGCACGCTCTCCATCTCCATCTTCGACGCCGTCGAATCGCTCGACTACGCCGCTGCCAGCACCACGTCGCTCTTTTTGCTCGGCGTCTCGTTCGCCGTGCTGCTCGTTACCCACGTCCTTCAGCGCCGGTCCCCGTGGACATGGTCGATTCGCTCCTGATCGATCTGGCGCGGCATTACCGGGGCGGTCCGTCGCTGCGGGCCCAGTTCGAGGTTCCGCTCGAGGGGGGCGGAGTCACGATCCTCTTCGGTGAGTCGGGCAGCGGAAAGACCACGCTGCTGCGCTGTCTGGCGGGGCTCGACCGGCCCCACGAAGG
>CAZYWR010000513.1:0-3741 GCA_964651185.1 uncultured Polyangiales bacterium | reverse complement strand
TGGCGCTGGCGCGCGACGCGCTCCTGCCCCTCACGGGCATCGAGCAACTCTATCGCCGCACACCGCCGCCGGCCCGCATGTTCGTGCTGGAGAACGCGGACCACCTGCACCTGTGCGATCGGGCCGAGAGCAGCCACGAGTTCCTGCGCGCTTTGCCGCGCGCGGGCTTGCTCGCGGAGCTCTTGGCCGAGCTCCAGCCATTTGGCGAGCTCGTTCCGAGCGCGCACGCGTATGACTTCGCCAACGCCCTCGGCGTCGCCCACCTCGATGCCACGCTCAAGCAGCTCCCCAAAGCGGAGACCTTCCTTGCGCGCGGCGCGCTGACCGCGTTTGCCTCACGGGGCATCGGCGTGCGCGCCGCGTGAGGCGTCGAAGGGCGAGAGGGCGTCGAGCTCTTGAAGGATGCCGTCGTGCAGACCGTAGATCCAGGCGTGCACCCACGGCGCGCCGCGTATCTGCCGGGCTGTCTGGACGATGGCGGAGCGCGCGAGGTTCTGGGCCTGGGCGCGCACGTTCCATTCGCACAAACGCGCGCTGCGCCGGTCGGGAGGGAGCGCGTCGAGCTCAGCACCGTGCTCGGCGGCGAGCGCGCGGAGGGGGCGCAGCCAGTGGCTGATGGCGCCCAGAGGTGCGGCCGTCAGCGCGGCTTGCACGCCGCCGCAGCCGTAGTGACCGCACACGATCACGTGCTCGACTTCGAGCACGGACACCGCGTATTCGAGCACGCTCAGCAGGTTGAGGTCGTCCGTCGCGCACATGTTGGCGATGTTGCGATGCACGAAGATCTCGCCTGGGTCCATGCCCGTGATGGTGTTGGCCGGCACGCGGCTGTCGGAGCAGCCGATCCAGAGGAAGCGCGGTTTCTGCTGCTGCGCGAGCCGGGCGAAGAAGCCCGGGTCGAGGGCGCGCCGCTCTTCGGCCCAAGACTTGTTGTTCAACAGCAAGAGGTCGCTGGGCTTCATGCGCGCGCCTCGCCGCGGAAGTAGCCGTGGATCGCCGACTGGCTGCGCTGGATGGTGAGCTCGATGCCGCGCGCGGGCGCGCGCCCGGCGAAGTCGTCGATCGCTTGCACGATCTCCGGGTCGACGGTGCGCGCGCGTGTGCCGTCGAGCACCACGTGACAGCCAGCTTGCGCGCCCTCGAGGGCGTCCCGCAAGCGCGCCTTGTGCAAGAACGAGACGCTGCCCACGAAGCGGATCAACCGGTAGTTGCCGTCGTCGGTGACGACGATGGCCGAGCGATAGTGCGCCCATACGAAAAAGAAGATCGCGAACCCGAGCCCGAGCAGCGTGCCTGTCAGCAGATCGGTCAGCAGAATCGCGAGCACCGTGCTGACGAAAGGTAGAAATTGCGCGCGGCCCATGCGCCACAGTTCGCGGTAGAGCGACGGCGGGGTCAGCTTGTAGCCGACCCGCAGCAGCACGACTGCCAGCGCCGCGAGCGGGATATCGTTGATCAGCGGCGCGAACAGGAGCGTCGCCAGCAGCAAGAGCGCGCCGTGCGTGAGCGCAGCGAGGCGCGTGCGCCCGCCCGCCTGCACGTTGCTGAAGCTGCGCACGACGACGGCGGTGACGGGCAAACCGCCGAGCGCGCCCGCCGTGGCGTTGCCCACGCCCTGCGCCCACAGTTCGCGGTTCATGGGCGAAGTGCGGCGCTGCGGGTCCAGACGGTCGGTCGCCTCCACGCACAAGAGCGACTCGATGCTGGCGACGATCGCCAGCGTGAGCGCCGTCTTCCAGACCGCGAGTTGTCCAAGGCCCGCGACGCTCGGCGCGGTCCAGAGCGCGCTGAGCCCCTCCTCCCCGAGCAGCGGGATGCTCACGCGGTGCTCGGGTGCGAGCGCGAACGTCGTCCCCTCGAGGAAGGCGGCGCCCGCGAGGCCCGCGCACACCGCCGCGAGCTCACGCGGCACATAGCGTTGGAGCGGGGCTCTGGGGTAGTCCCGCCAGAGCCAGAGTCCAAGTGCCGCGGCGGCGCTTACGATCAGCGGACCCAGATCGAACGCTCTGAGCGAGTAGAGCAGCTCCGAGAATGTGTTGTGGCCGTCCGCCTGGCGGAAGGCGAAGTCACCTTCGGGGTCGGCGTCGTAACCCACCGCGTGCGGCAGCTGCTTCAGCGCCAAGATGAGGCCGATCGCGGCCAACATGCCGCGAATCACCGCGTTCGGAACGAGCTGCGCGAGGCGGCCAGCGCCGATCGCAGCGAGCGCGATCTGGAGCAGCCCGGAGAGCGTCACCGCGAGCAGGAAGCTCCGAAAGCCGAGCGCTTCGATGCCGTCGAACACGACCACGGTGAGGCCAGCCGCCGGACCGGCCACGCTGAGGGGCGAGCCGCTGAGCAGCGCGACCACGGTGCCACCCACGATACCGGCGATCAGGCCGCTCAAGGGCGGGGCCCCCGAGCCTGCGGCGATGCCGAGGCAAAGCGGCAACGCCACCAGGAAGACGATCGAACCGGCTCGGACGTCCGCGAAAATCGATCGCAAATTCAATGCTCTGGCGGCTCCGGCACGCGCCTCGGCCGCCGCTGCGTCAGCCATGTCCCCACCTCCTTTCGTGGATTGATTGCGGTACGAAGAGCAGGGGAGGCGGACGCCGAAACGCCCGCGCCGCCTGCTCAGACCTCGCGGCGCTATGAAGTCCGCATTGGGGAAATAAACCCCACCTCCAAAGTTCTATTCCTGACGCGCGCGGATTGCGCAAGACGCGTCTCGCGAGTGTCTCGCGCCGGGCACTGCACTGAGGCGAGACGAGACGCTGAGGCGCAAAGGTGCAAACGCGAAGTGCCCACTTGCACGCGCATGTGCGAGAGCGGCCAGCGCTCGCTCCTACTTTCCTCTGACGATCCGTCGCTCCAAGGCGGCTTCAGAGTCGCGTTTCGGGCTCCCGCAAATACGCGCGTTTTTTGGCATGGCGACTGCAAACAGGGCGCTTGGGAGGTAGGCTCTGTGCGCGAGACCGACTTCGACTGGAGGCACTACCGCAATAAAGCGGGTGAAAAGCCGCTCTTGGCAGCGGCGCGCGAACGCGAGCTGCTGCTCTCCGCGCAGCGTGGAGACCCGCGCGCCGTAGGCGAGTTGGTCGAGAGCCACATGAGGTTGGTCGTGCAGATCGCCTCTCGCTACGCGCGCGACGGACTCAGCACGCACGACTTGGTGAGTGAAGGCGTGCTCGGGCTGATGGAGGCGGTGCGCCGCTTCGACCTGGCGCGCGAGACGCGTTTCGCGAGTTACGCGGGCTGGTGGGTGCGCGCTTGCGTGCGCCGCTACGCGCTGGCCAATCGCCGCATCGTCGGCGTGCCGTCGACGCGCGGTGCGCGCATCGCGCGGGCACGGCTGCGGAGCACCGAGCGTACCTTGACCCAGCGTCTCGGACGCCGGCCGACGTTGTCGGAGCTGGCCGAAGCGCTCGGCGTCTCGGAGCACGACGTAGAGCTGGTCGATGTGGCGCTCTCGTCGCGCGATGTCTCGCTGGCCCCACACGATCACGCCGCGTCGGTGGAGTTCCCCGATGAGCGCCTGGGG
Source organism: uncultured Polyangiales bacterium (assembly GCA_964651185.1). Lineage (GTDB taxonomy): Bacteria > Myxococcota_A > Polyangia > Polyangiales > DASUME01 > DASUME01. Next base: position 218 of record CAZYWR010000513.1, on the reverse strand, counting down.
CCGGAGCAGGAATTCGCGGAGGCCGAACACCAGAGCGTATGCGAGCGCACCGTGGAGCGCGCGTTGACGGCGCTGTCCGAGCGTGAACGCGCGCTCGTGCGCGAGCAGTTCTTCGAGGAAGACGGCAAGAGCCTGGCGGATCTCGGGCGCGCCCTCGGGGTCTCTCGCCAGCGCGCCGGGCAGATCTTGGCGGTCGCACGCGACAAGCTGCGCGCCCA
>CAZYWR010000512.1:0-1662 GCA_964651185.1 uncultured Polyangiales bacterium | reverse complement strand
GGAAGCGAGTCGTTGAATCACGAGAATGTGGCGCCTATGATGCCCGCCGGAGCGAGCGAGCACAAATCGCGCGAGATCCGGCGACCGCACGGTCGCAGAGCAACGGAGCGAAGCCCGCGTGGCGTGTGCGAGCGCATGATGGGAGCGGCGATGGACGTCAGCGACGAGCAGTTTCTCGATGCGTTCGCCGCCTGGCTTCGCAACTTGGGGCGCGACGCCGAACAGCTCGGGCGGGTACTGGTCACGGGCGGGATCAGCGAGGGGCCGCGCAAGGCCGCAGTCGGCGGCCTCAACTACCTCTTCAAGTCGCTCGATCTCATTCCCGACGGCATCGATGACATCGGCTATCTCGACGACGCGTTCGTGCTGCGGGTGGCGGCCGCGCAGGCGCTGCGGGAAGGGGCGGGCGATCAGCCGGCGATCCTCCAGCTCGGCGCGGACGACCGCATCGTGCGCGCGTTTTTGAGCGACACCTACGAGCGCCTCGACCGCTACGTTCAGAGCCTGCGCGGCGGCGCGGCGCGCGGGCGCACGGTCCAAGACATCTTGAGCAGCGAGCAGGTGAGCGAGGAGTTTCTCGAGGACGTCAAGAGCTTCGCCCTGTCTTATCGCGCGCCCAGCTTCTCTCCCGACCCGAAGAACTTGATCAAGCTGCGCGCGTTCTTCGACGCGAAACTCCCCAAGGCCTGAGTGCTGGCTCGAGCCCGCACCCGAACGTCCCGCGCAAAGTTCTTGTAAAGGACGGCGCGTGCGCGCTGCGGGTTGTTAAGACAAGTTTGACATCTGCGAGCGCGAGCTGAATAACTGCCCACGCCCCGGAGACTCGAGACCCGCGTCTTGCGGGCTCCGCGCTGGAGGAGCAGCCCATGAATCCGATCGCGATGGCCGTGATCCTGGCCGTGACGTTGTCGTTCTTTGCCTGGTCGGCGTATCGCCGCCTCCAGCTCGCCGCCAAGGGCGCGCCGGAGCCCTCGTTCGACCTGTCGCGCGAAGGCGAGCTCGGCCAGCGCATCGAGCAGCTTCTGCTCATCAGCATCGGCCAGAAGAAGATGGCCAAGAACGAGAAGTATCGGCTCGCGGGCATCGCACACATCAGCATTTTTGCCGCCTTCGTGGTGCTCTTGCTCAACAGCGTGATCCTGTGGGTGCGCGGCTTCGACGCGCACTTCGACGTCTGGGGATGGATGGCGCGCGGTACGCTGCTCGGCGACGGCTATAGCTTCGCCAAAGAAGTGTGCGCGGCGCTGGCCGTGATCGGTTCGCTCGTGTTCGTGTATTACCGGTTGGTCACGCGCGAAAAGCGCATGACGCTCGGGGTCGAGGGCCTGATCATCCTCGGCATCATCGCCACGATGATGCTCGCGGACTTCCTCTATAACGGTGCCGCCATGGCGCTCGAAGCGCAGAGCATGGCGGTGAGTCCGCACTATCACCCGGCGGAGCCGATCGCCTCAGCCTTGGCCATCGCGCTGAAGGACGTGAACCCGAGCACGCTCAACGTGCTGTCTCATGCGGGGTTCTGGTGGCACTCGAGCTTCGTGCTCATTTTCCTCAACTTGCTGCCTTACTCGAAGCACTTCCACATCCTCACGAACGTGCCCAACGTGTTCGCCGCGCCGCTCGGGCCGGTCGGGCGCCTGCCCAAGGTCGAAGACATCGAAG
>CAZYWR010000511.1:0-1501 GCA_964651185.1 uncultured Polyangiales bacterium | reverse complement strand
CGGCGCTCGCGCCGATCGCGCAGGCTGCACCCACGAGTGCCGCGCGCGCGCGCGGACCCGACCGCCAGCGCGCGCCGATGCGCGCAGCTGCGCGCGGGAGCAAGTGATCGAACTTCGCGTTCACGCGACGGCTCACTGTCCCTCTCCCTTTGGCTCGTCCATGATCTCTTGGAACTCGTCGTCGAGCGCGCGTATCTCGGTCGCGCGTTCGCGGGTAAGGAGCTCGACCCGCTGGCGATGCTCCTCACGGTCCGCCCACGAGACGTCGATATTGCCTACGTCCGCGCGCAGCACGAGGTCGTAAAAGCGCTGCCGAACCGCCCCGAAGCTCGCCGAGGTGACGCCTCCGACGACGTCTTCCGCCTGCGCCTCCAGCTCGCCGAGCCTCTGCCGGTAGCCCTCGAGGTTGGTGGCCTCGGCCGCGATCGCCGTGCGCATGCCGGCGATGCGCTCGTCGACTGCCTGGTCGATCTGCGTGTCGCGCAGGCCGAGCGCAGTGTCGACGGCCGTCAGCCGGCGCAGGATCATGTCGCCCTGGGGATCGCGGGTCGAGTTGAGCTGATGCTCACGCTGGACCAGCTCGTTGTAGCGGTCGCGCACCTGGCGGTCGCGCGCGTAGCGCGCATCTCCGACGCCGACCTGCAAGCGCGCAGCTTCGAGCTGGAACTTGAGCTCCTTAATCTGCGACTCGTAGTCGCCGACTGCGCTGCGCTGTCCCGTCAGCTCGGTCTGCATGGCGAGCACGCCCTGCGGGTTCGCGCGCGCATCCTGCGTGTCGGCGAGGAAGCGCTCGGTGGCCGTGATGCGCGCCTCCATGCCGAGCAGCTCGACGTTCAACTGACTGATCTCGCGCGTCAAGCCGCGATAGCCGCCGAGCAGCTCTTCATCTCGCTTCGAGAACTCGTCGTCCTTGGCAGGCAAGTGGTCGATCGTGCCCTCGAGCTGCTTGCGCTCGGCGCGCACGCCGGCGAGCTCGCCGGTAGCCGGGTTGTTGTGCTCTTCGACCGCCATGACATCGGCCCGCAGGAGGGCCGCCTTGTTGAGCGCGCCCGTCGTGCGCTGGCGCTGACGGCGCATGTCGGCGAACACGTTCACACGGTTGGGTCCGGAGATGCCGTCGTCGAGCCGCCGCATGAGCTCGCCGGTCTCGTGCACCAGGTCGCGCGCCTGCGCCAGGTCGGAGAGCACGCTGAGCGCACGCTCCATGTCGGCCTCCTCGCTGGCGAAGGGCACCGCCTCGGCCGGAAAGATCGAAGTTGCATCGAACACTTCTAGGTTCTCGCGCACGAGCTCGCGGAAGTAAGACTGGGTATCAGCATGATCCGCGATCACACGGTCGAGCTTGTCGCGCACCGGCGCGTAAGTATGGGACGCATCGCTAAACACCTTGGCGGCGTCCTCGAGCTGGCCGTTTCGTAAGAGCAGATTGCCGCGCAAGATCGAGCTGTCGGCGATGTAGCGGCTGTCGGGCGAGGCGATCGCGAGCACTTCGAGGGCGCGC
>CAZYWR010000510.1:0-5083 GCA_964651185.1 uncultured Polyangiales bacterium | reverse complement strand
TTCATCCATGTCCAGGATGCAGCGCGCGCCGCCGTGTCGGCGCTGGCCTGGCCGCGCGGGCCCGTCAACATCGTCGACGACGAGCCCGCGGCGGCGACCGCGTGGCTCCCCGTATTCGCGCGAGCCATCGGCGCCCCGGCCCCACCCGCAGGCGGCCACGGCCAACCCTACGAACGCGGCGCATCGAACGAGAAGGCGCGCCGGCAGTACGGCTTCACCTTACTCTTTCCCAGCTGGCGCGCGTCAGGAGAGCGAAGCGCGCCCGTCACGTGCTCCAGCTGCGCCGCGCGCGGTGGGAACCACCAAAGGTCCCGAGATCGAGCATGACGCCCACGATCAACAGCAGCACGTAGCCGCCGCTGACGATGCCTTGATGGTGAAAGTAGGTATAGATCCAGACCAGCGAAGTCCAGGGCATGAACAACCAGCCTGCGAGCGCGAGCAACGTGGAGTCGAAGGCCCGGTACCAATCGGACAACAGCCACGCACCCGCCAACACCAAGCGCGGGCCGAGGAACATGATGAGCGCGATGAGGCAGCATCCTGGCATCGCTCTTTCGTAGCACGAGCGTGCGCGCCAGGTGCGCGCCAGGACGGTCAGTCGAGATCGAAGAACGCGCGGATCTTGGAGAGCAGCACGCGCTCCTTTTGCGCGCGCAAGGCGGCGCTCTGCTCGGCGTTCAGCCGCTCGCGCGCTGCCACGAGTCCCGTCTCTCGCTCTGCCAAGACCTGAGCGACGTGCTGCGCGAGCTCCTGATGGCGCGCGAGCAGAGCGCGAAAGGCTTCCGCGTCGAGTCGATAGCAGTCGACGTCGCTCAGGGCGATCGAGGTCGCGCTTCGCCGTTCGCCCGTGAGCAGGGCCATCTCGCCGAAGAAATCGCCCGCCTTAAGCCGCGCGACTTCCCGGTGCTCGTCGTGACCGCCGATCCGCACGGAGACCGTGCCCGAAAGGATCATGTACAAATGGTGCGCGTCCGCGCCTTCCCGGGTGATGGTTTCGCCCTTCGCGAAGGGCGCGCGCTCGAGCTGTTCGGCGAGCTCGTTGAGCTCCTCCTCCGAGAGTTGCGCGAAGAGGTCGATCCGCCGTAACGCGGCGAGGCGCTGGCCACGCTCGGCGGCCTGCTTCTTGGCCGTGCGCGCCGAATCGTCCGCGGTCACGAATAAGGCTTGCGCGGGGATGGCCAACCCCATGCGTGCGCGCGCCAGCGCGTAGTAGACGTGGTTACGCACGAGACTGTCCGTCGGATCGTCCGCACTCAGGTCCGTGAGCCAGTAGCGGACGGCATACTTCGTCTCGCTCTCGCCGAATTCGACGGCGATGCAGTTCGGGGGCGGCTCGCTCGCGACGTTTGCGAGCGGCTGCGCCGAGAGGGCGCGCTCGATCACCTGGATGACGTCGCTCGGGGCATTGCGGAAGTCGACTCGAAAGTACACCCAACGCCGCCATTGCACGGGCGCGCCGCGCCTGCGGCCCAGCACCATGACCTGCGATCGCATGAGGAGGCTGTTTGGAAGGATCACGGTCTCCCAGTTGCGCGTTTCGATCGCGGTGTAGCGCCAGTGGATCTCGGACACGCGCCCCGATACATCGCCCACCTTGATCCAGTCACCCACCTGAATGGAAGAGTCGAGCTGCAGCGCGAGTCCGCCGAGCGCGTTCCCGAGCGTGTCCTGGAATGCCAATCCGACCACCGCGGTCAACACGGCACTGGTCGCGACGATGCCGGAGAGCTCGAAACCGAGCTCCGACGAGGTATGCAGGACGGCCACGAGCGCCGCGACCATCGTGAGCAGATCCGGAACGATCCCTGGCAAGCCAGGGCGGATGCGCCGCGCCAACCCCTCGAAAACCAGTACGCTGCCGAGCATCACGCTCGCCAATGTCCCGCTGAGCGCCGCGCCGAGACGCGCGCCTTTCGCGAGCGGCGCATCGATCGCGCCGAGCGCGAGCGCGGCCGCATACAGGGTCAGATGCAGCAGCAGAAACGAGAACGCGAGGCGGAAGCGCGCTCGAGACTCTGATCCTTTGGGGCTCGCGAGGACCGCGAGGCGCGCGCCGAGAGCGAGAAGCAGAGCGATCGGCGTGCCGACCTGATGCGCGAGCGAAAAACCGTTCACAGGAATGTTCGAGCGCCTCAGCCGGCGCACACCGCCAGCATAGCGAATCTCGCACCGAAGGTAACGTTCAGAACAACGACCCTAGCGAAAGGAATCATCCTCCGGCAAAGCCGGATGCTTTGGAGCTGAGCCGCTCAAAGCGGCTATATTTGGAGCCGCTCACGGCGCGTCGCGCTCCCCTGCGAGGTCCGTGGTGGGCATCCGCGCTGCGCCGACACTCATACGAGGCGCCCGGCGAGGTCCGTCAGTAGCACCAGCATTCCACCTGGCCCGTGGTGTCGCAGCTCGAATCCAAGATTCCGCCTGTGCAGACGCCCGCAGAGAACATCTTGTTGCAGTCCGCATCTCCGACGCAGTGCCAGGCACCATCAGGATCTCTGCTGAACGCCACCACGACCGTGCCCCGACCGAGTACGGCCCCACCAGGACTTCGCACGCCCGTCGCGTTCGTGGCTCGAACCGTCGTCACCTGGGCTTTGTTCGCGCTGGCGACGAACGCGTCGGAGGGCTCGGTGGTCGCTGAGAGTGCTTGTTGCGATCCGGCCGTGTCGGCCTCGTCCGCGTCCGCTCCGCAACCCACGACGACGGCCATGGAGAACAACCCCGCGATCCACGTAGCGACACGCGCATACCTCGACGCGAACGCCCCCTCGCGCTCTGCGCGAGCTGGCGCCATGGCCACCTGCGCCGTCGCCGCCGTACGTTCGTTCGATCGACCCACCGTCTCTCGTGCATGCATGTTCTAACCTCCCAAGGATTCGGGAGGCGGAAGAGCAACTCGCATACCGGGCCGCGGGCGGCCAAATTGCGCGGCGTTTCCGCATATGCGCAGGAGAATCGCGGCGCCTGGAGGTGGACACAGGGCGGGCACCGAGCCAGCGCTGTGCCCGGCTCTTCTGCCCAGCCCTCCGATGAGATGAGCTGTCGCAGCGGTAAGCCAGGCTGTCGCGAAACGCCTTCTGGCGCCTGGTGCGCGCTGTATTGCTGCTCTGACGTCGCGGCGGTAGGCCAGGCTGTTGCGAAACGCCTTCTGGCGCCCGCGCCGCCTCGGTTGCGCTCTCCCGCATGGTCCCAATTTGGGGGCATCGCGAGCGCCGGCCTCGAACATGCGAGGGGCATACAACCGCCACCGCTGTCCATGTATGATCGTGGGGCATGGCTGTCCCCCCCGGCAAACCCGCGCGCCGTGCGTCGCGGGATAAGAAGGCGCGCTACGACGTCGGGGAGCTCCTCGCTTCCGGCGGGATGGGCTCGGTGTACCGCGCGTTCGACCGGCTTGCGCAACGGTCCGTCGCGTACAAGCGCCTCAAGGTCGACGAGGAGTCTGCGCGCTCACGCTTCGCCGCGTTGTTCCGGCGCGAATACGACACGCTCGCGCACCTGGCCCATCCCAACATCGTGGAAGCTTACGAATTCGGCTTCGATGCCTACGGCCCGTACTACACGATGGAGCTGCTGTCCGGGCACGATCTCGCGCGGGTCGCACCGCTCCCGGTGAACGAAGCGTGCCGGATTCTGCGCGACATCGCGTCGGCCCTCGCGCTGCTGCATGCGCGCAGGCTGGTCCATCGCGACGTGAGCCCCAGCAACGTGCGGCTCACCGCCGATGGCCACGCGAAGCTCATCGACTTCGGAGCCCTCGTGCCCTTCGGCACGACCACCGGCGTGGTCGGAACCCCCGCCTTCATCGCGCCCGAGTGCCTGACAGACGCCGCGCTCGATGCGCGCACCGACCTCTACGCCCTCGGTGTGTTGGCTTACTGGACGCTGACCCGCCGCCTCTGCGTGCGAGCGAACACGATCGAAGCGCTCAGCGAGGCTTGGAAAGCGACGATCGCTCCGCCATCGCATTACGTGCCGAGCATCCCGCCCGCGCTGGACGAGCTCGTGCTCACGCTGTTGCGACACGAGCCCGTCGCGCGCCCCGCGAGCGCCGCCGACGTGATCGAGCGGTTGACGAACCTCGCCGATCTGGCTCCCGAGCAGGACGAACGGCGCGTCGCCTACAGCTACCTGCAGCATCCCCCGCTACGCGGGCGCGAACAGATGCTGGCCGATCTCCGGCACGCGCTACGGCGTGCGGTCGTGGGCCGCGGCCAGATCGTGCTCGTCCAAGGAGAGCAGGGGCTCGGACGCAGCGCGTTGCTCAACCAGTTGGCCGTCGACGCGCAGCTCGGGGGCGCGACGGTGTTGCGCGCACAGGGCGGCCTCCATCGCGGTCCCTTTGGCGCAGCGCGCGCGCTCGTGGAGATCGGCGCGGGCCACGTCCCGGAGCTCCCCGAGCTCTTGCGCGAACAGAACGCCGCGCTCGAACAGCTCGAGAACGGATATGACGAACAGACGACCGTTCGCTCGACCGTCGATCAATCCGAGCGTCAGGCCCACAAGGCGTCGCTGCTGCAGCAAGCGCTGTTGCTGCTGAGCACGCGCAATCCGCTCGTCCTTCTCATCGACGACGCCCACGCGCTCGACGCAGAGTCGCTCTCGCTGTTCGCCTCGATGATCGACGAGCTCCATGAACACCCGATCTTGCTCGCGTTCAGCGCGCGCGCCGGCCAGCGGACCGAGCACCCGCAAGCATTCGCCAAGCTCGAGGCAAACGCCGAACCGGGGAGGCTGACGGCGCTGAGCGAGCAGCACGTCAACGAGCTGGTGACGACCATGTTCGGCGGCGTACGCAACAGTCATCACCTCGCCACCTGGCTGTATGAGCAGACCGGCGGCAATCCCGGCCACTGTATGGATCTCGCGCGTCTGCTCCTGGCGCGCGGGTCCATTCGCTATGCGGTCGGCACCTTCACGTTGCCGTATGAGTTCGAAGGCGTGGCCGCGAGCGCGCTGCACACGGAGGCGCTGCTCGCTCGACTGGCCGGACTCACGCCGCAGGCGCAGGACTTGGCGCACTTACTCGGACTCCAGCTCGGGCCGCTCACGAGCGCGCAGCTCGCCGATGCCCGAGGCGCGA
>CAZYWR010000509.1:0-4446 GCA_964651185.1 uncultured Polyangiales bacterium | reverse complement strand
CCACCTCGGCCCGTACGAGACCGCGCGCGACCAGCTCGGCGCAGGCGCCCTCGAACGCGCCACCGAGCAGCGTCGAAAGCAACGGCGCCGGCAGCGGCCCGCGGCCAGCCGCGAGCAGGCCGAGCAGGCCGCGCGCACCTTCGCTCAGCTCGGCGACGCGCGCGGCTGCCGAGCGGCTGCTCAGCTCTCCGCTCCCGAGCTGCGCGAGCTCGCCCGCCGTCCATTCGCCGCGCTTGGACAGCCAGGCCAGAGCTTCGAGGAGGAGGCCGGGGTTGCCCTGGGCCCGCGCGAGCAGCGCCTCCGCGGTACCCGCGTCGATCGGCCCCAGCGCGTCGGCGATAATCGCGCGCTGATCGGCGTCCCCGAGTGCCAGCACCTCCAGGCCCTCGACGTCGACCAGCCCCGAAAGGCCCGGCGCCGCGAGCGACTCGCTGCTCGCGATCACGATCGGCGGTCGGCCGTCTGCCCGATGCAGCGCTGCCCGCAGCACCTCCGCCAACGCGCTGCCTTCGCGATCGAGATCGTCGATCAGCAGCACCCCACGAGGCCGCTCGGGGCTCGACAGCGCGTCTGCGAGGGCGCGTGAGAGCGAGCGCGGATCGCTCGCCGACGAGCTCTCCGTTTCGCTGCGGGCGGTGCACGCTGCAACCTCGTCATCCACGAGCGCCAGCTGACGCGCGAGCTGGCCCAGGGCCGGCAGCGCGCCCTCGCCGCAGCGCAGCTCGATCAGCGGCGCGCCCGCCAATTGCAGGCGCCATTTGAGCTCACACAGGAGCGTGCTCTTGCCGATGCCGCGCGGACCGTAGAGCACCGTGACGCCGCTTGCGCGATCGCCCTCGTGGGCGTGGCGGGTCAGCGCATCGAGCAGCTCGCCGCGACCGCGTGGCCGCGGACTGACGAACGAGGCGACGAGCTCTCGGCGTTCGCCTTGGACTCCGGTGAGCTGCTCGACACGCGCCGCAAACTCGTCGACGCTGGGGGCGCGATCTCGCGGCGCGGGCGCGAGCGCCCACAACGCGGCCTCGAGCGCCGGGCGTGCGGACGCCGGCAATGACCCGGGGATGCGCGGAAGCTCCCCTCGCAGCTTGGCGCCCAGCATGCGCTCGCCGAGCTCGGCCAGCGGCGCTTGGCCGGTGACGGCTGCCCACAACGTCGCCCCGAGCGCGTATACGTCCTAGCTCATCGAGGAGCTTCCGCCTGCCAACAACTCGGGCGCCATGAACGCTGGCGTGCCCGCGCCGTACAACGCGTCACCTCCCCGGGCGGCGAGGCCGAAGTCGATGAGATGGGGCGCGTCGTGTGCGTCGACGATCACGTTGCCCGGATGCAAGTCGCCGTGCACGACCGCGCGGCGATGGAGCTCCGACGCCACGGCGAGCGCGCGCAGATAGACGCGCAGGAGCTCCTCGATGGGCCGTTCGCGCGCCCACGCGGCGAGCGGCGCGCCGGCGACGTAGTCGCGCGTGAAGAATGGACCCGCAGGAATCTCGTCGGAGGGCGGCGCCACGCCCAAGTCGTGCACACGCGCGACTCCCGGCAGCGCGAGCGAAGCCAGCACCGCGAACTCGCGCGCGAATGAGTCGCGGAAGGCGATGTCGCTCACCTGCTCGAAGCGCTTGAGCGCGAGCGGCGCGCCGCCCAGCACGCGGTCCTCGACTAGGTACACCCCGCCCGCCGCGCCCGCCCCGAGGCGCCGCATGAAGCGGTAGCGTGCCACATTGTGCATGGTCCAAACGGACCCTAACAGGACCTGGCACACCCCGGCAACAATCAATTGGGCGATTGCGCATTATGGCACAGCCGAGCGGCGGGATGCGCCAGGTGGCGGCTCCGACGTTCGCTCGCTGACGACGCCCGCGGCGGCGAGCGCAGCTTGCACTTCCACGATGTGATCCGGGCCACGCGTCTCGAGCAGGAGCTCCACGGCGGTTTGGCCGAGCTCGAGATTCGCGCCGAGTCGTTCGTGCGCCACCTCGAGCACGTTCGCCTGCTTCTGGGCCACCACGCCGAGCAGCTTCGAGAGCGCACCCGGTACGTCGTCGAGCGTGCAGCGCAGCCGCGTCAGGCGTCCGCTCCGCCAGAGCCCGCGATCGATCACCCGCGCGATCAAGTTCATGTCGATGTTGCCGCCGCTGACGAGGACGGCGGTGCAGCGGCCCGTGATCGGGAGCCGCCCGCTGAGCGCACCCGCCAGCGCCGTCGCTCCGGCCCCCTCGGCCACGGTTTTCTCGCGCTCCATGAGCGCCAGCACAGCCTCGGCGATCGACTCTTCGTCGACCCCGATGACATCGTCTACGTATCGCTCGACGACCTCGAGACAGTGCGCACCCACCCGGCGCACGGCGATGCCATCGGCGATCGTACGCTGGGCGTCGACGGTGATGGGCGCACCTGCACGCAGAGCGGCTTGCATCGAAGGCACTGCCTGGGCTTCGACGCCGTAGACGCGGATGCCGGCACGGCTCTCCTTGAGCGCGACGGCGATGCCGGCGATGAGCCCTCCACCCCCCACCGGCACCACCACAGCCTCGAGAGACGGACATTGCGCAAGCAACTCGAGTCCCAGCGTGCCCTGCCCTGCCATCACTGCCAGGTCGTCGAACGCGGGGACATACGTGGTACCGAGCTCTTCGCTGAGCCGCTGGGCCTCGGCCTGCGCTTCGTCGAAGCTGGCGCCGTGGAGCACCACTTGCGCGCCGAGCTCGCGCGCCGCGCTCACCTTCGCCAAGGCCGCGCCGAGCGGCATGACGACGGTCGCCTTCAAGCCCAGGCGACGCGCGTGGAACGCGAGGCCCTGCGCGTGATTGCCGGCGCTCGCGGCGATCACGCCGCGGGCTCGCTCGCGCTCGCTCAGGAGCCCGAGCTTGTGGCAGGCGCCGCGCTCCTTGAAGGAGCCGGTCATCTGGAGATTCTCGAGCTTCAGATAGAGGTCGGCGCCGGTCCGAGCGCTCAGCGTGCGGCTATGTGCGCAGGGCGATTGGTAAACGGCGCCGCGAATGTGATGCTGTGCGGCGACGATGTCGGAAAGGGCGAGCACGCGCTCCTCAAACCGCGCGCGGGGTGGGCCGCGCCGTTACTTCTTCGGACGGTTCAAGACCACCGGATCGTGGACGAGCTCTTCGCCGTTCGGCAGGTGTAGCGGATACGGCGCATCGAAGGGCAGATACTCGCGCGGGGGCTGTGCGCGCAGGGCGCGCAGCTCTTCCCAAGCGGCGTCTTCGAGACGCGCCGCGCCTTGGCCGCAGAGCCCTGCGCTCGAGGAGACGACGCCCGGTTCCGTCTCGAGCAGCCGCCCGGGAAAGTCTGCGCTCTGGACCGCGCGATACGCCCCGCTGCCGCGCTCGCGCCGTTCGTTCTGGGTGAAGACCCGCGCGTAATAGCGGGCGAGCGTCTGATGGGTGGCGACCAGGCCATGAGACGCCACGTACTCTTCCAAGTCGCGTGCGAGGTGCTGGGCGCTCGGATAACGCCGGCTGCGATCGCGTGCGAGCGCAGTCAACACGATGCGCTCGAGCTCCGCTGGGTAGCCGGGCACCCACGCGCTCGGCGCGGTCACGTCTCGCTCGACGATGGCGGTCATCATCTCGATCTCGCCGCCGTAGAACAGGCGCCGGCCGGTCGTGAGCTCGTACAGCATGACGCCCACCGAGAACACGTCCGAGCGCTTGTCGAGTCGCTGCCCGCGCACCTGCTCGGGCGCCATGTAGGCGAGCGTGCCCTTGATCGAGCCGCCCTTGGATTCTTCGCGCGACGTGCGCGCGACCCCGAAGTCGAGCAGCTTGGCGTACCCATCGGGGGTGACCATCAGATTGCTGGGCGTGACGTCCCGATGCACGATGCGCAGCGGCCGGCCCTCGGCGTCATTGCGTTCATGGGCGTGATGGAGCGCGTCACAGAGCTGCTCGAGCGCGGAGACCACGACCTCGATCGGCATCGGCACCGCCGCGCGCGCGCCGGCCGCGCACAGCTCCGCCAGCGTATGGCCCGGCACGTGCTCGATCGCGAGGTACCACTGCCCATCCACGTACCCGAGATCATACACTTGCGGGATGTTCGGATGATTCAGCAGCGACAGGACGTGCGCCTCGTCCTGGAACATGCGCACCGCCTCGGGATGATGCGCCAGATGCGCGAACAGGCGCTTGACGACGACGAAGCGCCGGAACCCCGCCTCGCCGACGTACTCCGCCAGGAACACCTCGCCCATGTTCCCGCTGGCGAGCTTGCGCTGCAGCCTGTAGCGGCCGACCGCCTCCGAAACCATGACGCAAGTGTAGCGAGAACCGGCCCTGCTCGCGATGTTTGTCAGCTTTGCTTGCGTGCGCGCCGCGGCCTACAGTGTGCGCCTGCCGACGCTGGTGCCGAAACGAATGCGCGTTGTGCGCGCGAGCGAACATTCAGCAACGCTCGCCGCGCGCTCTGCCGGGGGAAGCGGTGATGAGCGAC
>CAZYWR010000508.1:0-2870 GCA_964651185.1 uncultured Polyangiales bacterium | reverse complement strand
CCCATGGCCTACCCGGCGTTCTTCGAGATGTACAAGGCCGCGATCAAGAATACCTGGACCGTGGAGGAGGTCGACTTCGCAACGGACGTCAGCGACCTGCGCGCGAAGCTCGGGGACGCCGAGCGCCACCTGATCCAGCGGCTCGTCGCGTTCTTCGCCACCGGCGATTCGATCGTCGCCAACAATCTGGTGCTCAACCTCTACAAGCACCTGAACGCGCCCGAGGCGCGCATGTACCTGTCGCGCCAGCTCTACGAGGAGGCGCTGCACGTGCAGTTCTACCTGACGCTGCTCGATACGTACGTACCCGATCCCGAGGAGCGCCATCGCGCGTTCGCCGCGGTCGAGAACATCGCGTCGATCCGGAAGAAGGCGGAGTTCTGCATGCGCTGGCTCGACGCGACGCGGGAGCTCGCGCAGCTCACGAGCCAGGCGGAGCGCCGGCGCTTCCTCCTCAACCTGATCTGCTTCGCGGCCTGCATCGAGGGGCTGTTCTTCTTCGGCGCCTTCGCCTACGTATACTTCCTGCGCTCGCGCGGGCTCCTGCACGGGTTGGCCGCGGGCACGAGCTGGGTGTTCCGCGACGAGAGCGCGCATATGGAGTTCGCCTTCGCCGTCGTCGACAAGGTGCGCGAAGAGGAGCCCGAGCTGTTCGACGACGCGCTCCACGCCGAAGTGAACGCCATGCTCGACGAGGCGATCGACTGCGAGGCCCAGTTCGCGGAAGATCTGCTCGGCCGAGGCGTCGCCGGACTCTCGGTGCGCGACGTGCGCGCGTACCTCGAGTTCTGCGCCGACCAGCGGCTGGCCAGGCTGCAGCTGCCGAAGCGCTACGGCGCGCGCAATCCGCTCAGCTTCATGGACCTGCAGGACGTGCAGGAGGTCACCAACTTCTTCGAGCGCCGCGTCTCAGCCTACCAGGTCGGCGTGACCGGAGAGGTCGTGCTGGACGCGCTGTTCTGATCCGAGAGATCTGAGGACCTGCCCGCACCAGGTTTCAAGGTGCGAACCCAGACGCGCTGACCTCAGCTGCCAGGTTAAGGCGCGCGGAGAGCTTCGGCGCTGCTCAGGCCTCTACTGGGCGGGATAGGCGAGCAAGCAGTTGCTCCGGGGAGGGCGCTTGCTAGGGAAGCGCGCGTTCGTACGCAACCCGCTCTGCTGTCGACCGATAGCGAGGCCGTCACACGGTCGCGCTCAAGGGATCGCATGAGGCTCCTTCAACTTTTCATCTTGGCTTCGATACTGCTGCTTGCCTGGCCTCCAACGCGCGCAGCTGCAGGCGAACGGTTGGTCGTCCTGCGCTGGCATCCCACGCCTCCGTCGGCCGAGGCCGCCGAGCTCGAGCAAACGGTGGAGCGCGTGCGCTCCGCGCTGCGCGAGCGCGGGTACGCGGTCCAGGATGCAGCGACCACCCGTGAGCAACTGCTCGCGGGCGTGCAGATCCCGGTTGTCCTCACGCCGCGAGATCGGGCAGCACTTCAAGATCTCGCTCGCGCCGCCGTGCTCGCCGTCGGACGGATCGCGCCGAGCGATCGAACTGCGGCGCAGGTGGAAACGGCACGCGCTGCGATCGCCGACACGATGGCTTTCGTGCACGCCCATCTCGAGGCGCTCAACCGCGAACCGGCGCTCGCGACCAAGGTGCTGGACGCTTGCCTCTTGCTTCCGCGCCTCGCGTTCGTGGAGGGCACCTCGGACTCCTCCGTGCACTCCGCCATCGAGCTGTGCCGCAAGCTCGTGCCGAACACGAAGCCGTCCAAGGCAGCGCACCCGCCGGAGGTCCTCGCGGCCTTCGCGAAAGCCGAGGAGATCGACACGACCGCGCCGCGCGCGAATGTCTCGGTGCGCACGAGCGATGGTTGCGACGACTGCCGGCTCTACGTGAACGGCGTCTTCTTCGGGATGCTTCCGATCGTGACGACGATGGCGCCGGGGCGGTATCGGTTTCAGGTCGAGGAGCCGGGACGCGCCCAGGGGGCGTTCGTGCACGAGCTCGCGGTCGAAGCCGGGCGCGCTACCATGCTCGTGACTGCGGACGCTGAACGCTATCTGAGGGTCGACGAGCACAGTCTCTGGCTCGAGGGCGAGCTGGGGCAGCACGCGGCGATCCCCGCCGAGCTCCTGCGGCGCGCCGAGGTCGAGCGCCTGGTCTTGGTCGCGCCCGCTGCGCGATCGCTCAGTGCGGTGGTCTTCGACGGGCGCGGCTGGAAGGGCAGCTGTCACGCGCGAGGGGTCGATCCTTCAGAGCTCGCGGTACACGTCCAGGGCTGCCTGGAAATGCGCCCCGGCGCGGATGACGCGCGCGCAGGCGCGCCGCCAACAGCCGAGCCAAGCCGAACCGAACCCAGGCCGAGGAACGCGCGCGCACGGCCCCCGGACGGATTCGCCGCGCGCCCGCGCCCGATCCGCAACTGGGGAATCGGGCTCGTGTCCGTGGGTCTCGCCGCGTTTGCGGGAACAGCCATCGCGGATGGAGTCATCACGAGAGCGGGCCGCTCCAACCGGCTCGAGCTCGCCCTGGCGAGCACGGCTTTTTCGGGCGCAGTGCTGATCACTGCGTCTGAACCTCTGTGGCTGCCCCTCGGGCGAGAGCGCGCGCCCCTTTGGGAATGGACGGTCGCGGCGGTCGGCCTCGCCCCGCTGACGACGGGCGCGTGGCTCGTCGCACAGCACGAAAAATGCGCCCGCTATCTCGACGCGGAAGGCCACGATCGCTGCACGGGCCGCGACGCGCGTGCCACGCGCGGGTATTTGCTGCTGTTCGGGAGCTTTCCGCTGCTCACCCTGCCCTTGTTTCACTACGTGGCGCGCGACATGTTCGCCGTGCGCGCCTCCCTCTCGTCCGCGTGCGGGCTCGGCTATAACGCAGG
>CAZYWR010000507.1:0-13915 GCA_964651185.1 uncultured Polyangiales bacterium | reverse complement strand
TGTACGAGGTGCGCGCGTGCCAAGGCTACAACACCGACGACGGTGTCTGCCCCTACGAGCTCACCGGCTTGTGCAACAACGAGTCGAGTCTGCGCTCCAGCGTCATGGACGACGACCGGTGCTCCTGGACCGGTCCCCGAGACGACACCGCGAGTCGCTGCGCCGGGGGCGACAGCAACTTCAAGGCCTGGCACTACCCGATCACGACGTTTCGGATGGTCCGCGATTAGATGGTCCGCGATTAACGGCAGCGGCTCCATCGGAGCCGTCTGGCTGCACTTCGTTCGCCTGCGCTGGCGGCGACCGACGTCCGCGCGCGGTGTCCTCGCCGCGCCTGGGCGCGTCGCGGAGCGGTACGAACCAGCGCGGCACGGGCGCGCTTACTCGTCCCGCTCGAGCGGCGTGGCGTCCGGCTCTCGCAGGCCGTGCTTGCGCAGCAGCCGATACAGGTGCACGCGGTTGACGCCGGCGGCACGCGCCGCGGCGCTGACGTTGTTGCCGTGGCGCGCGAGCAGCGCATCGAGATAGCGCGACTCGAAGACGCTGTTCCACTCCTCGCGCGCGACGCGCAGCGGCTGATCGAAGGCGATGAGCGGCTTGTCGTGCTCCGGCGCGGGCCGCGGAGGGGGTGCCGTGTCGTTGCCCGGCGGCGGGATGGCATCCCCCAGCGCCACGCGACGTTCGATGTAGTTGCGCAGCTGGCGCACATTACCCGGCCAGCGGTAGCGATTCAGCATCTCCGCGAATTCGGGTGCGCGCAGCGGCGCGGCCGTCTTGGCGTCCTGGATGCCGAGCTGCTCGAGAACGTCCTCCACCAACAAGGGCAGGTCGCTCTTACGCTCTCGCAAAGGCGGCAGGTTGATCTGCAGGACCGCGAGCCGGTAGTACAGGTCCGAGCGAAAGCGGCGCGCGTCGACCTCTTCTCGCAAGTTGCGGTTGGTCGCGGCGATCACGCGCACGTTGATGGGCTGGTAGCTGTTGCTGCCGATGCGCTTGACCTTGCGTCCTTCGAGCGCGCGCAGGATCTTCGGCTGCAGGTCGAGGCTGAGCTCGCCGATTTCGTCGAGGAAAATGGTGCCTCCGTCGGCGGCCTCGAACGCGCCCATGCGCGCGGTGACGGCTCCCGTGAACGCGCCGCGTTCGTAGCCGAACAGCTCGCTCTCGAGCAGCTGGGCCGGGATTGCGCCGCAGTCGACCACCACGAACGGGCCTGTCGCGCGCGCGCTGTGCTCGTGGATCGCCACCGCCGAGACCTCTTTGCCGGTGCCGGTCTCGCCGTCGATCAGCACGGTCGCGTCGCTGGCGGCGGCGCGCCGCAACAACCCGAAGAGCCGCCGCATCGGCTCCGACTGCCCCACCATGCGTCCGAAGCGCGTTGGTTCGGTTGCGCAGCCGGCGAGCCCCGAGCCGCGCCGTTCGGCATACTCCTGTGGAGCGGACTCGTGGCTTACGCCGAGGCTTCCGTCCGGCGCGCGGCTCGATGCCGATGCGAGCGCCGCCGCTCGTCGACCTGCCACGTCACGCGTCACGGCTCGGCCGCGCCCAAGCGTCTGCCGTCATCACACAGGAGCTCCGCGGGAACGACCTTGGTACAGACGACAACGCGCAAAGATCAACTCCAGTGCTTCGACAAACTATACGCGAAAAGCTTGCGCGGAATTGAAAGTACCGACCATTGGTTGAATGGTACTCTACCAGGCACCTGTGACAGCGCCCTTTGCCGCCCGCGAGTCCGGTGGACATTCGGAACGGCTGTAGAGATGACGATTCAAGCCTGCGTCCGCGACTTTCTGGCACGTCACATCTACTTGCGTCGCACGTGTATGACTTACTCCGACAGATCCTGTCAGAGCGTCAGGTCGGCGTTGTTCCTGTCAGCTCTGATCGCGCTGCTTGCGCTCGTGCTCGCGGCCTCGCCGGCCCGCGCGCAGCAGGGAACCGCGGTGTTGATCGGCACGATGCGCGATGCTTCGACCGGCCGCGCCGTCGCGGACGCATTGGTGACCGAAACGTCGCCGGCGTTGCAAGGTGAGGAGATCGCGGTCACCGATGAGACCGGCGCGTACCGTATTCCGGGACTGCCGCCGGGAGTCTACTCGCTGCGCGTCGAGCGTGCAGGCTTTCGTCCTTACGCGCGGGAGCAGCTCGATCTGCACGCGGACAGCACGATCCGCTTGAACGGTTCGCTCTTGCCGGAGGCGCTCCAAGCCAAGGAAGTCGTGGTGGTGGGCCGCACGCCCACCGTGGATGCGAACTCGAGTACCACGGGGATGAACATCACGTCCGACTTCACCGCGCGCGTGCCGCTGATCGCACCCGACGCGAAAGGCTCCGCGGGCCGCTCGTTCGAATCCGTGGCGGACGTCGTGCCAGGCGCGTTGCCGGACGCTTTCGGTGTGGCGATCTTCGGCACGACCTCGCCCGAGAACCGTTACCTGCTCGACGGGCTGTCGGTGAGCAATCCGACTCTGGGCGTGCTCGGCACGCCGCTCTCGATCGACTTCATCAAGGAGGTCAGCGTGCTCACGGGCGGGTACATGCCCGAGTACGGCCGCGCGACCGGCGGCATTCTCAATGCGATCACCAAGTCCGGTTCGAACGAGTTTCACGGCTCGGTGTTCACGAACTGGTCGCCGGCCGCGCTCGCCGGGCGCCGCAAGACCGTCTACCGCGAAGGGCAGACCATCGTCACCGAGCCGAGCCTCTCGTACATGGGAGACATCGGGGGCGATCTCGGAGGGCCGATCATCCGCGATCGGCTCTGGTTTTATGCGGGCTTCGACTGGGCGGAGACGAGGTACAAGCTGCGCCGTTCGCTGCACCGCACGGTCCTGGACGACGCCGGCAACCCCGTGACCGACGCGCAAGGCAACCCGCGCACCGAGCTCATCCCCGACACCGCGCACACCTACGAAGCGCAGCAGGATCTCTTTCAAGGCATCAGCAAGCTAACTTGGGCCGCCAACAAGGCCCACCGCATCACGCTCTCCGCCAACGGCACCTACCCGGTGTCCGGAGGCGGCGGCAAGTACGGCATCAACCCGCTCACCGGCCAACCGGAGATCGGCACGGACAACACCTCTTATACGCAATCCCTGCACGGCCCCTACGAAGCGCTCGCCCATCGCTATCGCGCAGACTCGACCAATCTGGCGCTGAAGTGGTCGGCGATCCTCGACAAGAACCGCGCGTTTCTCGACACCTGGGTAGGCTGGCACCACGCGAACACCGGCGTCTTGCCCTCGGACGGCAGCGCGATCGGGAGCCAAGCGGGGCTGAGCGGCGTCTCGGACGTCTGGTGGTTGCGCGACACGCCGCCGCACTCGATCGCGGACTTCGAGCAGGTCCCGAACGGCGGTTGCAACGCGCCCGCGAGCAGCCCGATGGCGAACGTTTGCCCGGTATCGGACTACCGTACCGGCGGTCCCGAATACGTCGAGCAGCAGATCACGGATCGCATTCAGGCGCGCTCGATCTTTACTTACCTATTTCAGGCGCTCGGACATCACGTGTTCAAAGTGGGTCTCGACAGCGAGTTCCAGCTGCAGGACGGCATCCGTGGTTATACGGGGGCGCGCGACTTTGCGGAGGCCGCCGATGGCAGCTATCAGCAGACGCTGTCATACGGTTATTTGAGCGCGCCGGACGTGCCGGTCGTGCTCGCCAGCATTCATAACCATACCCAGTCGTTGTCCGTCGGGGGCTTCGCGCAGGACAGCTGGAACGTCATGGACCAAGTGACGGTCAATCTCGGACTGCGCTACGACGCACAGCTCTTGTACGCGGCGGACGGGAACCTGGCGATGGCGTTGCCGAACCAGTGGTCGCCGCGCGCGGGCATCGTGTACGACCCCACGCACGAAGGCAGAGCCAAGATCTTTACCAACTTCGCGCGCTTTTACGAGACCGTCCCGTTGCGCATGCTGGACCGCTACCTCTCGGGAGAGCCCCTCTTATTCGCGCAGAGTGACACCTCGATGTGCAATCCGCTCGTGCCCGGGCAGACGACCGGAAGCTGTCTTCAGGACGGGGCGCTCCAGGCCAACGGGCTCCCGCCCAACCAGAGGTATCAGACCGCGAGCTCTGGAACCTCCGTGGTGGACCCGTCGATCAAAGCGCCGTCGACCGACGAGTTCGTGCTGGGCGGCGACTACGAGATCGTGCGCGACGGCCGGCTCGGCATCAGCTACACGAAGCGCTGGCTCAACCGCACCATCGAGGACATGAGCCGCGACGAGACGCAGACGTTCTTCTTCGGCAACCCGGGCTACGGGATCGCCAAAGATTTTCCCAAGGCGCAGCGCAAGTACGACGGCGTCACGCTCTATTTCACCAAGATGTTTTCGCAGAGCTGGCTCGCCCAGGCGAGCTACACGGTGTCTTGGCTGCGCGGCAACTATGGCGGTCTGTTCCGCGCCGAAGACTTGCAATTCGATCCGCACCAGAACACCGACTTCGATATTCCCTCGCTCATCACCAACCGCTCGGGGCCCTTGCCAGGCGACCATCGCCACGCTCTCAAGCTGTTCGGGGCCAAGGAGTTCAAGATCGCCGACGGCGAGTTCGTGACGCCGGGCCTCTCCTTTCGCGCCTACTCGGGGGCGCCCACGAATTACCTGGGCGCCCATCCGCTCTATGGGGTGGACGAGGTGTATATCCTGCCGCGCGGCGCGGGCGAGCGGCTACCCTGGACCTGCAGCTTGGACGCCCGGCTCGCGTATCGCTACGAGTTCGACCGCGGAAGCAGTCTGATGTTGACGGTAGATGTCTTCAATCTCCTCAACCTGCAGGCGATCACCGCGCGCGACCAACGCTATACCAACTCTCCCGTCTCGCCGGTGACGAACGGAAACCTCACGGACCTGAGGAGCGCCGATGGCACGCCGTTCGACCCGGCGGGCGTCAACCCCAATTTCGGGAGCGCGACGGCGTATCAACCGCCGCGCACCTTCCGCTTCGGCATGAAGGTGTCGTTCTGATGGGCGCGGCCATGCCGGTTCGTACGTCCGTCGCGGGCGCTTGGCTCTTCGGGCTCGTCGCCTGCCATGAGCCGCGGCCGCGCTGCAGCATCGGGCAGGGCGATTTCGCCGCGACCTATCGCCTCGTCTCTGGCAGCGGAGATTGCGCGCTGCTGCGCGGCGAGCGGCTCGGCGTCCAAGCTTACTATTCTCCGAAATCGGCCGCGGATCCGCGGCCAGACTACGAGCGGGCGTCGATCGGCATTCAGCCGCAGTCGATCACGGATCTGCTCACGGCGAGCGCGGGGTCCGCGCAACCGAACGCCGACGACCTGCCTTACTCGTTGGGCGCGTTCGCCAGCGCCCAGCCGGGTCCGGACGATTTCTGCGTCGTACCGTCGCTTTCGCGCGCCCGCCTCAGGCTGCCCGCGATCGCCGCGCAGAGCGACGCCTGTGATGCCTCCGATCAGCCTGCCGTCGACCTTACTTACGAATGGAGCAATGTGCGGGTCTACACGACCGCGGCCGCATACGGTACACAGCTCTCGGCCGATCTGCGCTACACGCAAGACGGCTGTACGGCGGTCTACGAGGTGCGCGCCGTTTCCCCGGCCGTCTCGTGCGGCATGATGCAAGACGAAGGCGGCGACGACGCGAATGACGGCGCGGGCGACCCGCGCGGAGGCGGCCTGGACGGAAGCTCTCTCGATGCGGGTCCGCCGCCCGAAGCGAACGCGGGGGCTCGTGCCGATGCCGGTGGTGTCGGCGGACCCGATGAGGACGGAGGATGTCCTCCTCCCGCGCCGCTCGCGCCTCCACCTCCGCCTGACGACAGCGCGTGCTGGGCCGCCGATCCCGCGCGCGGGCGTCCGCTCGGGTCGGGCATCAATGACGAGTTCGCGGTCCACTGCGACCCGGACCTTCTCCTCTGCGTGCTCGACAGAGAGCCGCCTTCGCTGCGCTGATGACGATGACGCCTGTCCGCCCACAGCTCTTCGAAGCCATCCTCGAGCGCCCCCGAGCCTGGCGGCGGCTCGCGTTCGGGGCGTTCGCGATCTTCGCGCTGTATCTGGCGCTGGTGCTCGCGATCGTCGCCGCGGCGATGCACGCAGAGCCGAAGCCGCGAAAGCCGCGCCGCGAGCTCGTCGTCACGCTCTTCGACGCACCCAAGTTGGCGGACGCGCGCTCGCTCAGCCTCGCGGGCGGCGCGCGCGGGTCGCGGGCCGGCGGCGATGAGAGCAGCGGTCGATTGCCGAAAATCGCCGATCCGCGCTTCCTGCGTGCGGCGCCCAAGGCCGCGCCGAAACTGCGTCCGGAGCCGAAGGCGCTTGCGAGCGACCCGCCGCACGAGTCGCAACGCGCGGGCACCGATCCGCTCCCGGTGACGCCGCGCAGCGCGGAGCATGAAGGCGCGTCGAGCCCTACATCGGTCGCGGTCGCGTCCAGCACGACACGCGTCGGCTCGCGTGAGCTCGGCACGGCCGGCCCTGCGACGACGGGCGGGAGCGGCGCAGGCCAAGGCGAAGGGGCAGGTCAAGGCGGCAGGGCATCTGGGGCGGGCGCAGGGGTGCGCGCCGGTGCGTTGAGCGGGGCCACGCGCGTCCTGCCGTTCATGGACGGTATGACGCGTCCGGAGCTCCTGTCCAAAGTCGACCCCCAATACACGCGCGAAGCGCGCGACGCGAACGTGGAAGGATTGATCCTCGCGAAATGCGTGATCGGCACGACGGGCACGCTCTCGGCCTGCCGCATCATGAAGGGCCTTCCGCTCATGGATCAGGCGGTGTTGGCGGCGCTCCCGCGTTGGCGTTACTCGCCCGTGCTCTATCAGGGGAGGCCCGTCGCCGTCGAATATCTCATCCCCGTGCGGCTCGTGGCGCCGTGAGCCGTCGCGCGCATCGACAGCGGCGCCGGCGCGCCAAGGAACGCAAATGAAGTTCACCCTGCTCGAACTATGGAACCACATGGGCGTAGGGGCGCGGCTGATTACCGCGACCTTACTGTTGATGTCGCTGGTCTCCGTGGCCGTTGCCTGCGAGCGCCTGGCGACCTTCGTGATGTCGAGCAAGCGCTCGATCGCCTTCGCGCGCCGGCTGACTGAGCTCTTGGCGGACGGAGACATCGCGCGCGCGGCGGCGGCTCCCGCCGAGGGCGATGTCGGTCACCTCGGCCGCGTGCTGTCCGCGGCGCTGCGCGCCTATCAGAC
This sequence comes from uncultured Polyangiales bacterium, assembly GCA_964651185.1. Classification (GTDB taxonomy): domain Bacteria; phylum Myxococcota_A; class Polyangia; order Polyangiales; family DASUME01; genus DASUME01. The sequence continues at coordinate 6,751 of CAZYWR010000507.1, read as the reverse complement.
TTGTCCGAAGGGCGACGAAGACTTCACGTTCGAGTCGGTGGCGCGCGTGCTCGAGCGGCAAGGGCAGCGCGAAGTCCAGAACATGAAGCGCGGCGTCGGCGTACTCGCGAACGTGGCCTCGCTCGCGCCCTTCGTGGGGCTGCTCGGGACCGTCATCGGCATCGTGAACGCGTTCGAGATGATGGCGCGGACGGGCTCGGGCGGGCTCTCGACGGTGTCCGCCGGCATCGCCGAGGCGCTGGCCACGACCGCGCTCGGCCTCTTGGTCGCGATCCCCGCGCTCGGCGTGTACAACGGGCTGCAGGCCTGGGTCGACGCGCGCGCCGTCGACATCGCGGAGGCGAGCAACGAGCTACTCGAACTGCTCGCGAGGTACCTGCGCAAGAACCGTCCTGAGGGCGGTGAGTATGGGATGAGCACGCGTTCGCGCGCGACCGTCACGGAGCGCTGATCATGGCGAGCTTCGCAGGCGACGGGCGGCGCAGGTTCAAGGCCGAGATCAACGTAACCCCGCTCGTGGACGTCGTGTTGGTGCTGCTCATCATCTTCATGGTGGTCACGCCGATGCTCAGCCGCGGCCGCGAGGTGAAGCTGCCGGCGGTGAGCGCGGCGACGCTCGAACAGGAAAAGCCCGATGCGATCGTGCTGAGCTTGTCCGCGGACGGAGGCCTGTGGCTCGAGGAGGAGCGCGTCGAGCCGAGCGAGCTCACGCCCAAGCTCAAGGCCCGCTTGCGCGAGCAACCAGGCCGCGAACTGCTGATCAAAGCCGACGCGACCGTCTCGGTGCGCGCGCTCCGACCGGTCCTGCGACAACTCAAGGCGGTCGCGGTCACGCAGATCGGGTTCGCGGTGAGCGAGCGCGGGGCGGTGCCTTGATGGGCACGCGCGCGTTCGTTTCCCGGCGCCGGCGGCGCAGGCGCACGCTCGCGATCGCGCCGGCGCGGCGTGTTCAGGCCGAGATCAACGTCACACCTCTGATCGACGTGGTGCTCGTCTTGCTTATTACGTTCATGGTGCTGACGCCGATGGTGGAGCGCGAGTTGGGGGTGCAGCTCGCGGCTGAACGGCACGTGCAGGAGCGCTCGGAGCGCACGCCGAGTCAGGTGCTAGTGGCCGTAGAGGGCCACGGCGTGCTGCGGATCAACGCGCAAGCGATCGAGCCCGCGCAGTACGTCGCGCACTTGCGCCGGCTGCTCGGGGGCCGGGCGCCCGAAGATCGAGTCGTGTTCGTCGTGGCGAGCGACGAGACCGACTACGCCAGCTTGGTCGAAGCCATCGAGCGCGCGAAGGAAGCGGGCGCGGCCGCGATCGGCCTCGCGACCGATGCCGCACCTTGATCGCGCTCGGCCACGACCGAAACGCATTGCAAGGCGCGGAGTGAGCTCCCGCGGGTTGGAGTCCCCCGGCTGGTCGGTCTGAAGCTTCGTCACACCGACTTTTCGCAGCTTGAGGGAGACTCGCCGCCATCGACCTACGGCGGCGGCCTTTGACAGCGCGCAGTCGGACAGCCGACAATGACCCCATGGTGGTGCGACTCGTGCGTGCCGCGTGCAGTGGTCGGTCTCGATCGTCCCGCCATGGCGACCCTTCCTCGGGGCCGTGCGTGGGGATGCGAGCGCTCCATGGATGAGACGCAGCGCGCCGCGCGGGCTCCGCGCCAACGTCGCGGCACCGATCCTCTTTTGGGGCGCGTCATCAACGAGCGGTACAAGATCCTCTCGGTGATCGCTCACGGCGGGATGGGCAGGGTGTACCGAGCGGAGCAGGCGCCGCTCGGCCGCTTGGTCGCGCTCAAGGTGATGAGCCCCCACTACAACGGGGATCACGATCCGGAGTTCCACAAGCGCTTCTTCCTCGAGGCCTCGATCGCCTCGAAGCTCAAGCACCCCAACACGGTCACCATCTTCGATTACGGCAAGACCGACGACGATGTCTTCTACATCGCGATGGAGCTGCTCGAGGGGCGGACCCTCCACCGGCTGTTGCGTGATGAAGGCCCGCTCGGCGCGGAGCGGACCGTCCACATCGCGATTCAGATCTGCTGCTCGCTGCGCGAAGCGCACGCGCTCGGCGTGGTGCACCGCGATCTCAAGCCCGCCAACGTGTACGTCGTGAAGCACGGAGACGAGGGCGAGTTCGTGAAGGTGCTCGACTTCGGGCTCGTAAAAAACGTCGAGGAGAAGGGCGAGCAGCAGACGCAGGCTGTGCTGTTTCTGGGCTCTCCCAAATACATGGCGCCCGAGCAAATCGCCGGAGGGCCGATCGACCCGCGCGCCGACATCTACGCGCTCGGCGTCATGATTTACGAGATGCTGGCGGGGAAGGTCCCGTTCGATTCGGTGAACTCGGTCAACATCCTCATGGCGCACGTGCACGAGCCCATCCCGTCACTGCGCGCGCAGAACCCGAAGGCGCAGGCGCCCGCCGCGCTCGAAGACGTGTTGCGCAAGTGCATGGCCAAGAGCGCCGAGGATCGCTTCCACAGCATGAACGAGGTGCTCTTGGCGCTGAAGCAGAGCGTCGGGATGGTGTCGAGCGACTTCGGCCCGCCGCTACCGCCGGCGAGCAGCGTGCGGCCCGTCGAGAACCTGCGGAGCGCGCCCGCGAACTCGCAGCAGGCGACGCCCTTTGCGCGGCTCGCGACGCCGACGAGCAGCCTGGCGCCGCTGCTCTTGGCAGCGCTGTTCGCCTTGGGCAGCGCCGCCGCCTTCGTCGCGTTCGCGCTGCGGCCCAACGAGCCGGCGCCGAACCCCGAGCCGCGAGAGGCGAGCGAGCGCGAACCGGAAGAGCCCGCCGCGGCGCCGGCTCAGGTCGAGCCGAGCGTGATCATCTCGCTGCGCTCGGCCCCGCCGGGCGCGATGGTCGTGGTGGGCGATCGAGAGTATGGTCCGACGCCGACCGAGCTAGAGTGGACCGGTCCCGAAGCACTACCCGGTCGTCAGCTGACCTTCCGCTTTCGCCGCACGGGCTACCGCGCGCTCACCATCACGCGCGAGATCCACGGCCCACGTCTCGACGTCGAGGCGACCTTTCAAGACCCACACGAACGCCATCCGCGTTGAATGGCGCCCAGCGCGCTTCACAGATCCTGCTGCACGATCGGCAGGCGCATCTTCCACAAGAAGCCGTCGAAGTAGAAGTGGATCATGCTTTGATAGACGGTGTAGTGCTTGAACCAAACGTGCGTGGGGATGCTCAGGAACGCAGGCGCTCCTGCTTCGGCGATCCACCAGCGGCCGTAGTACTTGAGATAGATCGTGGCGATCGAGAGTACGAGCGCCGGGACGACGTACAAGAGCCACGGATGCGAGACCAGACGTCCGAGCAGCGGGCGATGCGCGTGGGGGCGCCGATAGCGCCGGCGCTGGAAGGCCCACACGAAGATCATGTACTCGACGGCGTGACTGAAGGCGTACGCGAGATAGACCTTGAGCGGGTGGAAGGCGAGGAAGGCCGCGGACAGGAGCGCGGTGCCCGCGAACATCCACAGGCGAGGCGCGTGGCGCAGCCGGCTCGTCCGCCACTCCCAGCGCAGCCAGTTGCCGAGTGCGAACGCCACCAGCAGCGCCGAGGGCAGCCAGAGCAGCGAGGCTGCGCGCTCGAAGCCGGCGAACAATGGACCGAGCAACACCCTGCCGCGCGCGAAATGCGCGAGCACGTACGCGAACCAGCGCGGTCCGAGCGCGAAGAGATAGAGCGGCAGCCATCCGACCAGGATCAGCCGATCCACCCAGCCGGGCACCGCGGGGCCTGCGCCGCGCTTGGCGTTGTACATGCGCAGGATGCCGTACTTCTGCATGTACACATGCCAAATGTTCCAAAGTCCGGCGGCGACCGCGAAGCCGTTGAGGAGCGCGACCGCAGGGATCATGCCGAGGCGAGTGGGCCACCAGCGTTGCGCGACGTAACCGGCCGCCATGAGCAGCGCGATCGCGCCGGCGCGCCAAGCGCCAGGTCGCGCGGCGGCCCGCGTGGCGTCCCGCTGGCAAACCCAGAAGGTGGCGATCACGCCCGCGACGAGCAGCGCCGCGAACGGCAGCGCCAGCTGCGCGCCGCGCACCTCGAGCGCGACGCTCGCCGGCCATAAGCCCATGAGCAACGCAGGGGCCGCGCTGAAACGCAGCGGGTGCCGCTCGAAGACTTGGCGGTCGAGGTAGACGTATGGATAGGTGAAATGCCGGTGCGTCTCCGTGAGCGCCAAGATCAGCAGATAGAGCAGCGGGTAGTCGACGCGATGCTCATCGCCCGCGAGCGCCATGGGCACGAGCACGAATAACCAACTGAACCCGTAACCGAGCACGTCGACCGGTCCGCTCACATGCCAGCTCGCGCTCGGCACCTTCGCGGCCGTCACCGCGGAGTCCAGGCGCGCGCTGCGCGCGAGCGAGATGATGCGGCGAGCTACGGCCTGCATGGCTGCTGCTCTACCACGACGGGGCAAGCAGCGTCGCGAGACTCCCGCATGCCCGCGGGGCCCCGGTCCGCCATCCTCCCCGCTCACGGAGCCGCTGGACCGGGCGCGCTACGGCTTGGGCGTGAAGTGGAACGGCGCTTCGAACACGGCGCATGCGCCGCCCGACGGCGCAGGAAACGACCAGCCCTTGGCGATGTTCTGCATGCAGCTCTTCACGTCCGGATCGCGCAGATTACCCTGCACGCGCGTGGCTGCGACCTTGCCGTCGTTGCCGACGCGCACCTGCATCCTCACGTCGCCCTGCAGCTGGTTGTCGTTGCGCAGCTGGCGCTCGTAGCAGCTGCGGATCGCGCTCTGACCTTCGTCGAGGATGCGGCGGATCTCCGCGGGCGGGATATCACCCTCGCACGCCCACGGATCGCCTGGCGCTGCGCGCGGGCGCTTCGGAGGTGGTGCAGGTTCGGGCCCCGCGTCGGGCTCTTCTGGAATCTCGGGGGGGATCTCGACGGTCTCAGGGGCAAGCGCGGTCGGCCGCTCCGCGTTTTGCGGGGCCGGCGTCGGCTTGGGGGGAGTCGGACGGGTGGCGAAATACACGCCCAGGCCGCCACCGACAATCAGCAAAAGAACGATGAGGTACTTCGCGTAGCCCCCACCGGACGGTGGCGGCGTCAGGGACTCGGAAGCCATTGCGGCGTAGGTTAGCGCATGGCATGGCCCCTGCCACGTATTCTCCGCAGGGTTAGAGCCGCTGTATGTTTGCTTTTTCTTGAAGCGCGCGCCGGCGCGCCTCCGCGCTCGTTGCGGGCGTGCGTAAGCTCGGTGGCGAGCAGAGGCACAGCGCCAGGGCGGGGGCCCGGCTGCGCTTGCGACTGGTTGGGGCGTCCGATATCGTTCGCGCCCTTCGGGCCGGCGCGCTTCAGGCTTGCGTGAACGAACGCGCTCTGCTCGCTTCGGTCTCGCTCGCGCAGCGCGCTCGGCGCGACGAACTCTCCGGCTTCGCCAAAAGGGCGACTATGCGTAACACCGTTCAAAACGTAGGCCTGTTGATCATCGTGCTCGCCTTGAGCGCGGTGTTCTTGCTCGAGTTCGGAGGCCCGCAGTCGCAGGGCTGCGCCCGTGACAGCGGCGCCAAGTACGCCGCCCGGGTGTACGGCGAGACGATCACGCTGGGCGAGATGAAGGCCGCCTACATCCTGGCCAACGGGCCGCGCTACAGCACCCAGGCCGCGCGCGAGATGAAGCTCAAGGAGCAGATTCTGGCCGGCCTCATCGAACGCGACCTGCTCGCGCGCGAGGCTGAGCGGCTCGGCTTTCGCTTCACGGAAGACGACGTGATGATCCGTCTCGCGCAGGACGGCGTCATCTACGTATCGGCGCCGGTGGGCGCGCCGGCGTCGCTCCCGAACGGACCCATGCCCATCAGCTTCGCGGACGACAGCGGCAACTTCAACCCGGAGTACGCGCGGCGCTTCATTCAGAACCGGCTCGGCCGCACCATCCAGGAGTTCGCGGCATCGCAGATCCGCGAGCAGCTGGCGTCGCGCATGCGCGAGGTGGTCGCGGCCGCCGTGGTGGTGAGCCCCGCCGAGGTCTGGGACGCGTATGCGCGCGAGAAGGACAAGGCCGAGCTGAAGTACGTGCGCTTCGACGACGCCTTCTATCGCGAGCAGATCGAACCGAGCGCGGCCGAGCTGGACAACTGGCTCAAGGAGCATGCCAAGGAAGTCGACGCCGCGTACGAGCGCGACAAGCACCGCTATACGGGACTCGAGAAGCAGGTGCGCGCTCGCCATATCCTCATCAAGGCGGCGAGCGACGCGAGCGAGGCCGACAAGCGCGCCGCCAAGGCGCGGGCCGAGGCAGCGCGCGCGCGGGCGCTCAAGGGAGAAGACTTCGCCAAGCTGGCGCGCACCCTGAGTGAAGACACTGGCAGCGCCGGCCAAGGCGGCGACCTCGGCTACAACACGCGCGGCAAGATGGTGGCGCCCTTCGACGACGCGCAGTTCGCGCTCGCGCCCGGCCAGATTTCGGACGTGGTCGAGACCCGCTTCGGGTACCACGTGATCAAGGTCGAAGGCGTGCGCGAGGGCGACGTACCGCTCGACGAAGCGAAGCATGAGATCGCGCGCGAGCAGTTCATCGCGGCGCGTGCCGAGGGGCTCGCCAAGAGCGCCGCCGACCAGACTTTGGCCGAGCTCCGGGGCGGCACCTCGATCGACGACCTCGAGAAGCGGCTCAACCACGAGAAAGAGGTGGGCGGCGAGCGCGCGCTCGCGCCCGTCGTCAAAGAGACGCGGCCGTTCGGGCGCGGCGCTCTGCCGATTCCGGGGCTCGACA
>CAZYWR010000506.1:0-2338 GCA_964651185.1 uncultured Polyangiales bacterium | reverse complement strand
GCGTGGCTCGGTACAACGCCGGCCGGCAAGGCGACACTCGCCGCCGCCGAAGCGACGGAAGGCTCGGATCGCCCGATCTACAGCACGGTCGGACAAGCCTTGCGCGATCTGCCGACCTGGCTCACCGACGTGCTGCACCGCGAGGCCGACGACCAACTGCTCGTGGCCTGGGGCGCCGTGCTGTTGATCGCGCTGGCGGTCGGATTGGTGCCTGCGCGCCGGAAAACCCAGGCGAACGCCGAACCCGCGGCGGGCGCGCAGCCGGCTGGCGCCGCCGCCGAAGTCACGGCGGAGCGCGAGCGCGCCGACGAACCTGAGCCGGCTAGCTACACCTGGCTGCTCGCGTTGCTCTCGCCGCTCGCCTTCATCGGCTATTTCGTGCTGCCGAGCGCCTACGACTGGATCTGGCCCATCTCGGGGCGCTTTCCGTTGATCGCGCTCTTGTTCTTTCTGATTCTGCTGCCGCGCATGCGCGGTTTGTTCGGCACCACCGTGCTCGCGGCGGCGGCGATTATCGCGGCCCTCAACTTCTACGAGATCAACCGTGCATTCGTGCAGTTCGAGCGCGAGGAGGTCGGCGACATCGACGCCGCGATCGCCTCCATTCCGCGCGGTGAGCGGGTGGCGGGTCTGATCTTCGGCGGCAGCTCGAACATCGTGCGCTTCGCGCCGTTTCTGCACTACGTGGCGCTCTATCAGGCCAAAAAGGGCGGCGCGGTCATGTTTACGTTCGCGGAGTTCCCGCAGTCGCCCTTCCGCTTTCGGGCCGACTCGCGGCCGCCGCCCGTTCCGCCGCGCTGGGAATGGCAGCCCGAGCGCGTGGATCCCGATCGCGACCTCGGCTGGTATCACTACGTGCTCGTACGCGGTGGCCCAGGCCGGATCCAGCGCTCGCCCTACTACGAGAACATCTTCTCGGGCGCGGGCTGGACGGTTTGGCGGCGCGTCGACTCGTGATAGACCGGAGGGTGCGCGCTCGTCTTCGACGGGCCGCGCCCCCCATCATGTCGCCCGCGCGCCGGCGCGCGTCGACCTTATTGCGAGGAGCATGACGCGATGTACGCACCAGCCAGCCACGGACAAGCGCGCGGGACGCGCAGTGCGGAGCGCGATCTGAGTTACATCGGGGCGCGGACGGATGCACTGCGCACCACCTTCGAGACCGGGCGTACGCGTTCGTACGAGTGGCGCATGGAGCAGCTCGCCGCGCTCCTGCGCATGCTCGAGGCGGAAGAGGGCGCGCTGGTGGAAGCGCTCCGCAAGGATCTCGGCAAGTCGCCGTTCGAAGGCTGGACGGCCGAGATCAACGAAGTCGCCGCGGGGACCAAGTTCATCCGCAAGAGGTTGAAGAAGTGGATGCGACCCGAGCGTGCCGGCACGCCCTTCGCGCTGCAGCCCGCCAAGAGCTGGGTGCAGCGCGAGCCGCTCGGCGTCGTGCTCGTGATCGCACCCTGGAATTACCCGCTGCTCCTCTCGCTCAATCCGCTGGCGGGTGCGATCGCGGCGGGCAACACCGTGCTGCTCAAGCCTTCCGAAGTGGCGCCCGAGACCAGCGCTGTGATGGCGCGGCTCATTCCGCAGTACCTCGATCGCGAAGCGGTCGCGGTCATCGAAGGCGGGGTGGCGGAGACGACCGAGCTCTTGGCGCAGCGCTTCGATTATATCTTCTACACAGGTAACGGCGCGGTCGGACGCATCGTCATGAGCGCGGCCGCCAAGCACCTGACGCCCGTCACGCTCGAGCTCGGCGGCAAGAGCCCATGCATCGTCGAGCCCGACGTCGATCTGACGGTCGCGGCCCGGCGCATCGCCTGGGGCAAGTTTATCAATTGCGGGCAGACCTGCGTGGCACCGGATTACCTGCTGGTGAACGACGCCGTGCACGACCGCTTCGTGTCCTTGCTCTGCGACACCATCAAGAGCTTCTGGGGCGAGCGGCCGAAGGAGAGTCCCGACTACGGGCGCATCATCAACGCCCGCCACCACCGCCGGTTGGCCGCATTGCTCCGGGACGGGGAGGTGGCGACCGGCGGCGAAGCGGACGAAGCCGAGCGCTACATCGCGCCCACGGTGCTGACTGGCGTGTCTCCGGAAGCTGCCGTGATGCAAGACGAGATCTTTGGTCCGATCTTGCCCGTGCTGCGCTACTCCGAGCTCGAGCAGGCGATTCGCTTCATCCATGAACGCCCGAAGCCGCTCGCGCTGTACGTGTTTTCGTCGAGCGAGCAGTCGCAGAATCGCGTGTTGGCGGGCACGAGCTCGGGCGGGGTGGTGATCAACCACGCTGTCGTGCATCTGGCGGTGCCGACCTTACCTTTTGGAGGTGTGGGCGCGAGCG